>CAZHCH010000092.1:0-12383 GCA_964530985.1 uncultured Pirellulaceae bacterium
CTGTTTACAAAACAGCTGCTCTAACCAGCTGAGCTACATCGGCATCTAAATTGGACGCGTAAATATATCTAAATACACATGCCTCGCAATATGGAAATCAGAGAGATTTCCAATCTCTTGGTTCACGAAGTGGTTTTTCGTCAGAAGAGCCCATTGAGTTTTGCAAAAGCCAATGGAACTTGCTTTTTAAACGGTAATTTTTGCGAACGTATTGAGCTTTACCCCTTTAACCGAAATCTCTAAAGTTCCGGAAATTAATACTATTTTTCTGCTCCGGACCATCAGTGTTCAGGTGTCGCTATGAATTTCCCCCACTTAATTCAAACCCTTTTCGCTTTCAGAAGGCTAGGCTTTAGTTGCTTGGTCGCTCTGTCACTGCTGGCATTTAGTGGCTGCGGCCCCGTTGGGAATCGCTCGCAGACACCTCTAGGTGGTGGCTTGCTTAGTGGTGGCTTACTCAATCGCAACAACAACGTGGCTTCGAGCACTGGTTTTGCTGGCGGTTTCGGGCAGAGCGTTTTCGGTCATCGGTCATCCCCAAGCCAAGCCGGAGGACTTTTTGGCCCCAACGGTGCGGTGGCTAATAATGGAGGATTTAACAATCCGGCTCGTTTCACGCAGCCTAATTTCAATCCGCAGACACCCGCCGCACAAAACCAACTTGCTTCGCAGGTCAGTAGCTTGAACCAACGAGTGACCGCATTCGACGCAGACAATCAATTGCTCAACACCGAATTGGCATCACTAAAACAAAAACTACAACTGTCTGAAACTTATGGGCAGACCCTAAAACAACAACTTGCCGAAAGCGCTAGCCAGATTCAACAGTTCGACCATCAGCGCCAAGGTTCGGCTCAGCAGTTGGCAGCTGCCCAGCAACAATTGCAGCAGTTGCAACAACAGAACCAGCAATTTGAACAGCAGTTGGCACAGGCCCAGCGAGCTGGGGTCGGCCAAAACCCATACATTAATGGCGATCGTTTTGCACAAGCGAGTTTTGCTGGTGGATCCACCGCAGGATTGCCGGCTGCGAGCCTCAGGGCTAACAACACGCTTTTACGTCGGCTGAATGAAATCAATATCCCGGGTGGTCAAGCCCGAATGGATGGGGACGTGATTCGGATTGAGTTTCCGTCGGACAACATGTTCGTTCCCGGTAGTTATCAACTGCAACCAACTCAGTTGCCGGTACTGCAAGGTATCGTAGGTGCGATTCGTCGGAGCTTTCCGAGACAAATCATCGGTATCGAATCGCACTGGGATGGCACGCAACTTACCCCCTCTACGACTTCACATCATCAGTTGACCGCCACTCAGGCCTTGGCAGTTTTTGATCGGCTGGTCGCGATGGGCGTACCAAGAGCCCAGTTGTTCACGATGGCGATGGGCAGCAATCGACCTCGGCATAGCCAAGCAACGTCCAACGGCATTAGTCCCAACCGGCGTATCGAGTTGGTGATCTACCCAGAGACGTTTGATGGGACTTAAAAGTCGCCTTCGGTTTCTGCGAGCGTAGTTCTTTCAGCAGTTACTTTTTTTTCTTCATTAACGACGTCAAGATTCGGTCCAGCTGGTTCGCAAAACTCTGCACATCTTTGGCCGCAAGCGGTTTAGGGCCTTTGGTGTCCAAGCCGGCAGCGCGAAGTTGTTCCATCAAGTTTCGCGACGCCAACCGTCCATGCACGGTCGCATCGTCAAACAATTGACCTCGCATGCCGATGGCCGTGGCCCCCTTGGCAACCACTCGTGACGCCAGTGGAATGTCGTTGGTAATGACCAAATCATCTTTCGTGCACCGCTTGACGATCTCGTGGTCAGCAACGTCAGCACCATCTGAAACCGTGATCGCCCGAATAAAATCGACTGGCGGAACACGAATCGTCTGGTTGGCCACGAACGTGGTTTCGATTTGCAGGCGCTTAGCAACGCGGAAAATAATTGTCCGAACGGCAACAGGGCAAGCGTCGGCGTCCACCCAGATTTTGACAGCTGGTCGAACAGGAGAATCGCTTGCTACTAATTCAGTTGTCATGAGATGTCGGCAGGGAACTATGGTGCGGTTGCTTTGTGGTTTGCAGAAATGTTCCAGCTCGTTCGAACTGGCGGCTTATTCGGTTTGAGGATCATCACTTATGCCGAATAGCCCTTTGATCCATTGCAAAGCAAGTAAAATAACAAGCATTAAAACTAACGAGACTCCTAAAATCCACCAAATGATATTCCCGAGTTGGAATACACCGCTGGCTGTCGAAGACCATAGTGCATGCCAACGGAACAGAGCAATCGCGGCGCCAGCACACAGGTAGGGCCCGAAGGGAAGCTCTTGGCTACGAGTGACGATCAGCTGAATAGTGACCCCCAAAATCACAACAAACATCGCACACACAAATGAGACTAAAGTAGCCTGCCAGCCTAGCATGGCTCCGATCATTGCCATTAGCGTAACGTCACCAAAACCCATCGCCTCTCTTTGCAAGGCGAAAGTGCCAACGATCCGGATTGACCAAATCAGAACTCCACCAAAGGCTAGGCCTTGAAACGCACCGTACAGACTATGCCAATTTACTGCGGGTAAAAATTGCCAAGCGAGTAAGATTGCGATGCTGCCAATCAACAACAGCGAGCACAGAAACAACGTCACACCTGGTAGCGAACGGTTTTTTGTCCGAATCGAGCAGGTTGTCTTGCGTTTTGGCCGGAACGCATGAGCATACATGAAGCGAATTGACGTTCCCCAGCCGTAGTACCAAACCGACAGCTTGGGCAACAAGGCCCAAATCCAGATGAAGAAGATTCCTAATGCGATTGCTAGTTCTTGCCAGCTTGGAACCCCGGGCGGTGCTTGATCGGGGTAAGCGTGAGTAATCGAGCGTATCGAGTCGCCGCCCAAGTTGGCGACGACCTCTGGCAGTCGCGACCAAGGAGCAACGGCGGCAGCCACCAAAGCGATCATTGTTCCCGGCACCGTTATGGCATCGGGGATCATTTTCTCGTCAAAGTCAATGAAGGTTCCAATCGTCATCAAAGCCAAGAAAATCGTGTACAGCAAAAACCAAGTCTCAGTGTCTCGCCAAGTCGGTGTCAAGACTTCCCCAACCAACCCGCCGCCGGCAAGCCATAAATAAAACCAAGGCAAGCCAATCATCCACGTGACCTCAATCAACATTGGACGGATCCAAAACCCACGACCGAAAACATGTTTGTCGCGCGCCCTGCCCGGCCAGCCAATGATCGGAACGAAATCGAGCGTTCGTCGTGCCGATTCCTCTTCACTTGGTTTTATCCACGGGCTAATCGGACGGATCACGAAGTAGGACCAGGCGTAGATTGCCCAGTTGATCAACACTCCTATCGCCAGCCCAATCGCACCGAGCAACAGCATTTGTAAGGCAATGGGAAGCAAAGCAAGCATGAAGCGTCCAAGGTTGAGTTTTTTAAGAGTCCATCGTCTTGATGGGGCCGCTGCATGCGAGTCAAAGCAGCGTTGCAGCGGACTCAGTCAAGAATTATATCGGCTTCCTACGCTTTTCGAACCCGAGTCTTTTTTTGAACAAAGCTTGTTTTCGTTAGTTGCAGCCCCAAGGGAATCTTCGCGAATCAGAATCCTTGCGTGCTATCCCACCCGCAGCGACTACCGCGAATTTAATTCGCGGCCAACCCTTGCTCCTGCCACCACGCCACAATGGCTTGAGCAACCGCTTCAGGCGTTAGTGAGTCGATATCGATTTGAAAGTCACTATTGGATTCATAGGTCTCGCTCCGAAGTTCCAGCATCTGCTGGACCTCTGCCCTACCTCCTTGGTCGGTCAAGTCGGGGCGTTTGTCCCCCGAGACCGGGTCGGCGTTAATACGTTGCCAAAGCGTATCGACCGTGCCCCGCAGATAAACCGTTTTGCCGCTACTGGCAATCAATTCCTGATTGTTCGCAAACGTGATCGCTCCACCCCCCAGTGAAACAACCAACGGACCGCCATCGTTGGTCGGTCCAGCAACCGAACGAATTGCTTGATGTTCCAGCTGGCGAAATTCTGCTTCGCCGTCTTCCGCAAAGATCTGTGAGATTGGTTTTTCAGCCGATAGCTCGACAAGTTCATCGGTATCGACCCAATCACCACCGGCTAGTTCAGCGATCAGCGGCGCGATCGTTGATTTGCCGCTGCCGCGGTAGCCGGTTAAAAACAAGAGCATGATTCACCTAGTGATTCAGTTGGTGAGTTGGAGTTTTGTAGAACAAACGATTCGTGGTTTGTCACGGCTTAATTGGAAGATCAACGTTTTGCATGAGACATGTTTACACCTGCAAAAAACCGTGGGCTATCGCCCTGAGGCTCATGCATTGTCGCCTTTGGGCCCTACAAATAAAACAACAATCAATACTTCGCCGCACTGGTGGCTCGTTTGAGTTCGTATCGCACGTCTTCGAGCACCGGGTCTTTGCCAGTAAAAAACTTGACTTGCTTGGCCGCTTGTCGAACAAACATGTCCACACCTGTCACCACCGTACAGCCAAACTCACGTGCTTGCTTGATCAACAAGGTACGCTCTGGGTTGTAGATTGTGTCGAATACGATTGTCTTCTTTTCCAACCACTTCGCCTCGAATGGCGTCTCATCCATTTTAGGGTGCATTCCCACCGGCGTGCAGTTGACCAAAACGCTCGGATCCAGATCACCTCGCTCTTCCCAAGCAACGTTGTCACATTTAAGCCAGTCAGCGAGTGCTTCCGCTTTTTTTGGATTGCGAGCTGAAATCACGACTTTGGCTTTGTTACGAACCAAACTAAACGCGATCGCACGAGCCACCCCACCGGCTCCCAATAACAAAAATTCTCGCCCTTCAAAGGCAGCTTCATTAGGATGTTTTTTGGTGATGGCTTCTTTGAGACTTTCAAGTGCAGCCGAACAGTCGGTGTTGTAACCAAACGCATTGTTATCCTCAAACACAATCGTATTACAGGCTCGGATGCCCGCAACGTCGTCGTCGAGTACGTTAATGCACTTCAAGCAGGATTCTTTGTGAGGGATCGTAACGCTCAAGCCTTTGATGCCCATCTCCGGACAAGCTTCAATAAATTCGTTCAAGTGTTCTTTGGGAACTCGGAAAGGCAAATACAACATGTCCAGTCCCATTTTTCGAATCAACGCGTTGTGGATCAACGGGCTGAAGCTATGGGCAACCGGATCGGCTATGACGCCTAGGATCGTTGTTTTTTCGGTAAGCTCATCATAGCGATATGTCTTTCGCATTTTATTAAACGAAAGCTGACCGGGAGCCATTTTCCGGTCGGAACTGAACGTCGCGTAAGTCAGTGGAGATCCATACTTTCCACATAAAATCCGTGATGTCATGCCCATGCTGCCCATGCAAAAACCGGCGGTCGGAACGTTCGAATCCCGGACCAACCGCAAGACTTTGAAATTGTCGATCGGGTTGTTGGCAGTAGTCGTAATTTTAATGATGTCCGGATCCAAGCCCGTCATCTTGTGATGAATCTCTTCAATGTTGTCGGGGGTTTCTTCAAAATTGTGATAGCTCACGATTCGAAGCGTCGATCCATAACGAGGGATCTTGTCTGCGATGTCCCACTCCAAGTCCACGTATTCGACACCTTCTGCGATCGCCGCTCGCAACAACATCACTCGGTCCGCTTCCGAGCCTTCCCAACGCCCACCGTCTTCTTTGCGGCGACATGTCGCTATTACCGGGCACGGTCGGTCGGTCAGTAACCGTTTTAGATTGACGGCCCGACGAATATAGTCCAGTCTCAATTCGACCAATTCGGCGCCGTTTTCTGCCAAGTGCTGGTGTTCAGCGATCATCATCTTGTGGCGGCCTCGGCCAACGCTTACGCAAATCATGTTTTGGCTGCTAATCGTTTCTTAAGGAATAATAATTTAATGCGGAGAAAGTATAGTTCGTAAAAAGACAAAAATATTGCCGGTCAAGTTCACTTGTTCGCAAAAAATCTCGCATACTCGGCACTACTTAATTCTTTTGAAGCGTTTGTCTAGCTCTTCGCGGGAAAACACAAGTGAAGTCGGTCGTCCATGCGGACAATGATGAGCGTCTTGGCAGAGTTCGCGGTGTTCCAGCAACGCTGTGATTTCTTCCGGGGCCAGTTTGTCGCCGGCCTTGACCGCGGCTTTGCAAGAGATCATGTGTAAGAGTTCGTCAATCAGATCGCGGCTGTCCACTTGTTTTTTACCAGCAACCAATTGGTCGACGATGTTCCGCAAAACTTCAGCCGGATTTTGCTTGGCCAGCATGGCAGGATAGGCTGTCACCAAAACGGTGTCGCCGCCAAACGATTCAACGTCCACGCCAATTTTGGCTAACACTTCCGCGTGCTCCAAAACCAATGCCGCTTCCGCAGGTGGCAAATGAACTGGCTCGGGAACCAACAACTTTTGTGACTCCAATTGGCCATCCAAAATTTTGTCTCGAATCTGTTCGTAAATCACACGCTCGTGTAAAGCATGCTGGTCGATCACCAACATGCCTTCTGGCGATTCCGAAATCAAATACGTGTTGTGGACTTGCAGTGCTGTTAGCGTTTGAGTCGGAGCCGGTGGAACGGCTGCATGAGTCGCATCGGTGCGTTGGAATTGCTGACCGGGAAACGCAAAAGGGTTATCCGAATCGTGGTTTACCGCTGGCCCAGTGGTCGTTGTTGCTGCCCCGCTTGCGCCACCAATCGCGGCGTGGGTAGGCGTGCTGGGGAATGCTGGCAGTGGATTGCGAGGAGCCTGAGTCCAATCGATGCTGGAGTTCTGTTTGGCAAAGCTGATTTGTGATTGGTTTTCCGCAGGGGCCACTGGCGAACTCGTGCCGCCGGGAAAGGGTTTGAACGCATCAACTGAATCAGGCCGACTAAGCTGCGCCGTGGAGGTTAAGTCGGTAGTCAAAAAACGGTTGCGTACCGTGCCCAGCAACTGGCTGTAAATTTGACCGCCGTTTTGAAAACGCACTTCCAGCTTGGCCGGGTGAACATTGACATCGACCATTTTAAACGGCATCGACAACCGCAAAAAACAAATCGGAAACCGACCCACCATCAACAGGCCCCGATACGATTCCGACAACGCATGCTGCAAGCTTCGGTCGCGGATGTAACGACCGTTCAAAAACAAATATTGCATCCGATTGTTGGCTCGACTGACCGCCGGATCGACCACGAACCCGCTGACTTTTACATCGCCAACTTCATTGTCAACCGAGATCAAATTGTTCGAAATCTCAGGCCCAAAAAATCCTTCGATTCGGTCTCGCCAAGAATCCGTCGCCGGCAGTTGGTGTTGCACTTTTCCATTGTGCCACATCGTCATTGCGATCTCAGGATGAGCTAGCGCGACACGCGTGAACGCTTCCGCGATATGCCCTTTCTCGGTGCCCGGTGTCTTCAAGAACTTTTGTCGCACCGGCGTATTGTAAAACAACTGCCGGACTTCGATCGTGGTACCGACCGGCGCCCCAACCGGTTCGATGGGTTCGTGGACACCGCCGTTGATAGTCAGTTCGTAACCGCAATCGTCGTCGTTGGTACGCGAACGAATGATGGTTTGGCTGATTTCTGCGATCGAAGCCAACGCCTCGCCGCGAAAACCGAACGTGCCTACTTTGAATAAATCATCCGCGTCGACAATCTTACTGGTCGCGTGACTGGTCACCGCCAGCGGCAACTGATCCTTAGCAATGCCCGACCCGTTGTCGGTGACGCGAATCATTTCGATGCCACCCTTTTCAAGCGCCAGTTCGATCTGAGTAGCGCCGCTATCGACGGAGTTCTCGATCAATTCTTTGACCACACTGGCCGGTCGCTCGATCACTTCACCCGCAGCGATCTTGTTAATGACGCTGGCGGAGAGTTGGCGGATGGGATTTTTCATAGATTGAAACTCTGAATTCGAATGCCCTGAAGAGCGATTCGCGATCAGGTAGTTGGTCCGTATGAAGTGGTGGATTAAAAATGCGGTTTAGTCAAACACTCGGTGCGGGCGAGGTTACTCTTTTTTTAGTTCGTATTTATCGATCAAGCGATACAAGTTGCGTTCACTGATGCCCAAAATCGCCGCGGTTTCTTTGCGATTGTCGTTGGCCATTTTCAGTGTTTGCTCGGTCGCCCACTTTTCGATTTCCTTCATCGTTTTACCGATTAAAAATGAGGCGGCCGTTTCACCAGTGATGGCAGACGTCCCGGCAGTCGATTTAGATTTTGCCTTGCCATCCTGAAGATCAGGCGAGAGATCGTCCAAGTCCAGCATGTCGTCCAAGTCCATTACGATCATGCTCTCCACCACATTTCGCAACTGTCGCACGTTGCCCTTCCAGTCAAAGTCGAGCATCCACTTGCGGACTTCAGGGGTAAAGCCTTTGACTTTTCGGCCATGCGTTTTGTTGGCTTGTTTGCGAAAGAAATCAGCCAGTGGCAGCACGTCGTCACGGCGCTGCGATAGCGGATCAATGTGCACCGAAAACATATTCAGCCGAAAGAACAAGTCACTGCGGAAACGGCCTTCTTCGATTTCTTTTTCAAGGTTCTTGTTGGTTGCCGCCAACACGCGAACATTGACCGTGATTGGTTTGTTGTCGCCCACTCGAGTGATCTCGCGATTCTCTAGCACGCGTAACAGTTTGATTTGCGTCGGCATCGGCATGTCGCCAATTTCATCCAAAAACAACGTGCCGCCGTTGGCGTATTCGAATTTGCCGATGCGGTCGGAAATGGCATCCGTAAAAGCACCTTTGACGTGGCCAAACAATTCGCTTTCCACCAAGTGCTCGGCCACTGCAGCGGTGTTGATCGCCACGAATGGCTTTTTTTTGCGCGGGCTGTTTTGGTGAATCGCCTGAGCCACCACATCCTTGCCGGCTCCGGTTTCACCCGTGATCAAAACGCCAGCATCCGTCGGAGCAATGCGGCGAAGGCGGTTGACCACACCTGCCATACTCTCGCTGGCATAAATTAAATTCTCAAAACCAAATCGCTCGTCCAACCGCGAATGCAACATGCTGTTCTGTTGCTTCAATCGAATCGAATCGGCTGCTTTGGAGACCACCGCTTGCAGGCGTTTGGGAGTGATCGGTTTTTCAAGAAAGTTAAACGCTCGCTCTCGCATCGCTTCAACCGCGCGGGGAACCGTGGCGTGGCCAGTGACTAAAATCACCTCGCATTCGGGCTGTAAGTCTTTGGCCTTTTTCAGGATGTCCATCCCGTCGACGTCGTTCATCATCAAGTCCGTCACGACGACGTCGTAGGTATTTTGTTCCAGTAACTTCACGCCTGCAGGCCCAGAACTGGCGCTGGTGCAGTCGAGCCCAATTCGTTCGACGCTTTCGTGCATCGCCCGAACGTGGTCCTTGTCGTTGTCGACCAAAAGGACTCGTACTGGTGGCAAAGCAGGAGTAGTTTTGCTGTTGTTTTCGCTCGTTTCTGTCATTCTGTCATGATAGCGAAAAAGTCAGCCGCCGAGTAGCGGTTGATTTGGTAAAAGCTGAGTGCAAGGCCGGCTCGCGCAAATTTCAGCTTCCCCCGTCGTTTGCTGTTTTGACTGATTGAGTTTGGCGATTTAGCTTCCATTCGAAACCAGCCCAGACCCAAGTCGTTAGCGTCGCTTTTTCAGCACCACAACGGTTTGTCGTTGGTGGTGTCGCGGGATAATCTCTTGGATCGAAAAGAATCGTCCCCAGACGGTTTCTATATGCCGGTTTGAAAGGAACACCTGTGCCCGATAAGGGCCTTGCTGAGCGAAACGATAGACCAACCGATCAGCAGGCATCGGACCCTGCAACTGATCGGCGACTTCAGGATCGATATTTATCAACGAATTCAACAACCGGTTATCGGGGTTGTTCAGATCTTCAGCCAACGACGACCACGTGTCTTCGGTATGGACCGTCATGTAGCAAATTCCATCGTCGGAAAGAATCCGGCTTAGCTCGGCCAGCCAATGAATTTCAAACGTATCGATATGGGTAAAAACTGAAAACGCAGTGATCAAGTCGATCGAAGCGTCGGGGATTGGCAGGCTCGGAATGCAGTGATTAAAAATGGGGCGAACGTGCATTGGCATGTGTTCGCAAAGCCACCGGATGTGACGCCGATTGATGTCGCTGCCCCAAATGTCTTGAATGTCAGTTTGAACTGCAAAGTGTCTTAGTACTCGGCCGCTGGCACAACCAAAGTCCAAGACCGATTTGGGTTGTAAGTTGTACTTGGCCGCCGACTGCATGACTTTTAAATAATCCGCCAATCCAAACAGCCAGTACTTTTCGTCATAGCCTGCGAAATAACCTTCCCGATCCGCCGAGGTCGGGATCGGGATGTTGTCGTTGGCAACCAGCTGAGCGATATCGACGGTGGCAAGTGTTTCGCGATCACTGTGTTCAGTAGCCAACTGCACAAACCGATCGACCTCCTGCGAACTGGGAGAACGAAGCGTTTCGAACGGCTCTTCATCCAGCGTGTTGGCTGAAATGTCGTCTTCCCATAATGTCGGACGCTGAGTCGCAGACGCTTGAGACATTCGGTTTCCGATGATGTTGTGAACCGTTTCTCGATCCACTGTCTTTGCGAAATGTTCGCCAAGCAATTGATGAACTCTTTCACGCTCTATCAACGGTTGAATTCGGTCGGTGATAATTTTATCGACTGTTGAGCGATCAGGGAGTTTTTCGATATGCTCAGAAATTAACTCACGGACGATCTCTCGCGTTAAGCGATCCAGCTGCTGCTGATTGACCGGAGTGTCGCTAGACACTTCATTATTTGCCGTTTTAGATGAAATCGGGGGATGAGGGGCAGGCATGGCAATAAAGGGAATTTAGAAGACAATCAAAAACCGCATTCTGGTGATGGTAGACGAATTTGAAAATTCCCCGCAAGACGAAGGTAGGATGTCAAAAATAATATTTCTGAAATTATTTGCTTTTCAATAGAGTCAGCCCTTAATATAGGTCTAGTAAATCAAGGTCGAACGAGTTTTCACAGGAGGAATCATGATCCACTTTTCATGTGACCGGTGCCACAGGCCGATCGCCGAAGACGAACTAAGATTCACGGTCTCGATTGAGGTCCAAGTGGCAGTCGAAAATGAACAGTCGGCTGACGAACTGTTGCCAGAAGAAATGGAAGTGTTACACGAGGTCCTCGATGAACTGAACGACGAGGAACGTGAAGAAGTGAAGCAGTTTGCTTACCAGCGGCAGCAGCACGATTTGTGCTTGGAGTGTCAACGTGAATACTTAGCGAACCCACTAGGATGTGAGCCACCATCACGAGTCGGTTACGGCGAAAACTAGAACGCTTTAAAGTCGCCTTTTTCTCCGCAAAAATAGCGCTCTTTCAATCTCAGGGACAGCAAACCATTCCAGTGCACTTCCCCCCGAGTTCACAAACCAATCCGCTATTTCTTTTTGTTTGACTTGGACTTTCGTTTGATCGCTTTCGGTTTTACTGTCTTGGCTTTTGTTTTAGTTTTTGCTTTCGGCTTCGACTTAGATTTCCCAGACGATTGTTTGACAGCGGCCCCGGAACTATTGGTCTTCGATTTCGATTTCGTTTTTGGTTTCGATTTTGACTTGGGTTTGGCCTTTGCCTTAGACTTTGTTTTCCCCGTTTTGCTCTTCCCACGAGGTCGCTCATCAGCCTTCTTTTTACCAGTGGCCGGACGACGAGAGTTCAATTCAAATTCCAAAATGCGTTGGTCTGGATCAACCAACGCCACTTTCACCGATACCCGATCACCCAGTCGAAACTGGTTGTGGACCTTATGCCCCGAAAGCGTCCGAGTGTTGCGATCGTAGCGATACGAATCCGACGGTAAGCTATCCAACGGAATCAAACCCTCAGCCGGAATTTCGATGCCCTGAACAAAAACACCAAACGCCTCCACGCCGGTGACGATACCATCCATCTTTTTGCCAACACGGTCGGCCAAGAAGTTCAACAACTTCAGTTTGATCAAATCACGCTCAGCATCCGAGGCGCGTTTTTCCAGTTCACTACAGTGCTTACCCAGCATCGCCAAGCGGTCGACGTTACTGTCTGGCTTTTTGCCATCAATCAACGCGCCCACCATCCGATGAATGATCAAGTCCGGATATCGCCGGATCGGTGACGTGAAGTGACAGTAGTTCTCGCTATTAAGCGCAAAGTGGCCGATCTCGTCGGGACCGTAAACCGCTTTTTGCATGCTACGCAAAACAGCGAAGTGAATCGCATGAGCTTCCGGGCTGCCTTCGGATTCTTCCACGACTCGCTTCAATTCAAAACGGTCCTGCAACGAACCGCATTCAACTCCCAACGCCTGCACGAACTCGGTCAGCATTTGTAGTTTCTTCTCGGTCGGATGAGCATGAATCCGGCGCATGTACGGCAACTTCAG
>CAZHCH010000093.1:0-12141 GCA_964530985.1 uncultured Pirellulaceae bacterium
ACTGCAAGTGTTTTCGCTCTGGGAAAACCAAATGCGTTCGATTGACGTAAGCCAGCTAAGAGACACCGTCGACTGCCCAACGTGCAAGCAGCAGAACTTTGTTTGGCTATCGGGCCAACGAGGCAGTCAAACGTCCGTGCTGTGCGGCCGTAATTCAGTACAGTTGAACTTTGACGACGGTAAAGAACTCGACCTAGACGAGCTTGCTACGCGACTCAAAGAGCTAGGCAAGGTCAAACGAAACGAATTCATGCTTCGTTTTATCATCGACGACATTACGATGACTGTGTTTACTGATTCCCGCGCGATCGTTTCAGGCACGGATGATCCTGCCGTGGCTAGAAAAATTTATACGCAGTACCTTGGCGGCTGAGCTTCATTGGCGTCATCGCGCAAAACGACATGGATCTCCCGAAACCGTTCAAGAATAATGCTGACTTGGAATTTCTAGAGCGATTTTCGTGGCAGTCATTTCTAGGTATCTAGCCAAATATGTAAAGTCGTGAGCGTGAAAGTGACTTCACGTTCTCTCAACCGTTCTTTTTGTTGACCGCAATTCAACCGTTAACCTTTATCCTGAAAACCCACTTCTTGGTGAAACGAACCGCACAACCGGCACCGCGAGCCATTAAAAGCGACCTAGGATGCTTAAATCCCCCTTACTGCCTTTGAAAGAGACGATATGATATTGGGTGATAGCCGCACACAAATAAGTAACAGATTTAGGACGTTGAATGAAAATGAACTTTGGAATCTCACTAAACCGCGGGATCTATTTCTCGCTTGCCTTACTGGCATGCTGTGTACCGGTAACTCATGCAGTTGCAGTACAAGCCGACGCGAAGTCAGCCGAAGCTGAGCAGACTGCACCCGAAGAGGATGCCAAGCCAGACGTTGCCGACACGGAGTCAGAACAAGATGAATCTGATGAAACACCCAAGTCCGTCGAGGACCAAGTTCTTGAACTGACTGCCCAATTTAAATCTGAGTATTCGGAATTCGTCGCTGCTTTTAACGCCGCCAAAACTAGGACTGAAAAAAGCAGGTTGCTTCGATCTAACCCACGTCAGGGCTACGCGAAAAAGTTCCTGGAACTTTACGAAGCTAACGTTGGCGACAAAGACGCGCTTCCAGCACTTCAACAAGCGCTAGCCGCTAGTAGTAGGAGATCAGCTGCCAAACCTACTAAGATGCTAGTCGATCTGCTCGAAACCCTAGATGACGATGATGCTCAAAGTAGTTGCGCCGTACTGGTCAAATATGCCGATACGCGATCGAAAAAGATGGCAGCCGAAAAACTACTGGAACTCAGCAAGAAGGCAACTGACAAATTGGTTTCAATTCGTAAGAACGCAATTCAGTCACTTCTGCCAGTCGCCAATACACCGATACGCGGTGTCACTGAGCTTCAAAAAGAAGCTCTTGAATCAATTTGGGAATTGGCTAACGTCGATCTCGAATCGACTGACATCGTTGCGCTGGCTGCTGTAGGGTTCAATGCCGACGACGACTCTAGCGCAGGTGCATTTAATGCGATCATGGAACACCATCTTGACGACGAAAACATCGCAATGGTTTTGGCTAGACTTCCTCAAACGCTAAACCCTGGCTACGAAGCGATTATTCAAGAAGTCGCAAAAAATGGCGAAGGCGATCTACAAGCCCAAGCTGCTATTTCGCTCGCCAAGTACATTCCAGTTCGCGACGAAAAATTAGACCAATCGCAATTGGATGACTCAAAACTGGCAATGCTGAAGAAAGAAAAAGCCGACCTGAAAAAGGTGTTGGGAAATTTTGATGGCGACTCTGATCTGCACAAAAAAGCCCAAGAAGAACTCTTCGTTTTAGAAAATCTCTCACCGGGTGCTGAAGCGATGGATATTGTCGGCACCGACCTTGATGGCAAAGAGCTCAAGCTAAGCGATTATCGCGGGCGGGTTGTGTTCTTGGATTTCTGGGGCGATTGGTGACCTCCTTGTCGGGCAATGTACCCACACGAGCGGTCGCTCGTAAGAACTCTTGCTGACAAACCATTCACGATCATCGGCGTCAACAGTGACAAAGCGTCTGATATTTCAGAAAGTGTCTGCAAACCAAAAAACCTAAGTTGGCGTAGCTTCACTAACAATCAAGGTGACAAAAAAATCTCTGACGAGTGGAAAGTTGCCGGCTGGCCGACAACTTACTTGATCGACAAAGATGGCATCATTCGCCACAAAGGGCTGCGAGGAAGCGCTCTCGACAAAGCGATTGAGGGGCTGATGGCTGAGATGGACATCGAAGTAAATTTAAGTGATATCGATCACGAAGCCGAAGACGAAAAAGCAATGGAGGCTTACAAAAAGGCAATAGAAGCAGAGGCTAAAGAAAAAGAAGAGAAAGAAAAAGCCGCTGAAGAAAAAGAAGTTGCCGATACAGAGGCTTCTTCAAATAAAAGTGATAAAGCCGACAACAAGGAAGAAGTTACCTCGAAGTAACTCTTTCTTCTTCGATTATCAACGATTGAATTTCAATGGTGTCATCCTACTTGGGTGGCACCATTTTTTCGTTCTGATGACCTTTGAATGATCTACTCTAAAACTTTCACAACACTATGGAAAATCTTAGGTTACTTTCTGGCTGGCAACAAACGCTTCGACCAATTTGTTGAACTCAAAATCCAGCGTGTCGGACTGTTCGGGTTTCATTTTTTCCTTCTCCAACGAATAACCGAAAGTCCAATGAAATTCAATCAAGCTTGACTCCAGCACCACCGTACCTTCGATTCCATTTTCGTTACAGAAATTGGTAAACTCGATCAACGCGGGCTCAAGTCGCTCTAGGAGCTTGACTAGCGAATCACCTCCAACTCTTGGTACACGAGCGATCCAACCGTCGTATCGTTTAAAGGATTTGTGAGTAACCCAGATTTGCCCTAACCCATAGAAGAACCATACGGGCCCTGCAAAGTCCGACACTAACGCGTACGACCGAGGAAGGATTCGCCAACCAGCTTGCATTTGAGTTCGGAAAATTAGATGCCGGCCACCGAATCGTTTGATAATACGATTTACCAGCGACTGCTTGTCGACACCGCCGTGACTAGCTGAATCTGTAGGATTTGATTTACTCATGATCCCATTCTAGTGCGACTCAACTACAAATTTCAATTAGGTGGCGGTCTGGATCATAGATATATACTTGATTCGCGCCGTCGGGACGTACCTGCGGACCGCTGACAATCTGAATTCCGCAATTTTCGATCGCACGAAGGGCTTGCTCAAAATCGCTTGTTCGATACGCAATATGATGGCCTCGACTGATACGTTCAACCTTCCGATCTCCCCATCCAGCATCCCCAGATAGCGTATCGGACTCCGTCACATGGACCATCGTCTTACCAATTTGGAACCACGCTCCCCGAAAATTGAAAGCCGGCCGCTGCACTTCCTGAAACCCCAGTTGATCGACGTAGAACTTCCGACTACTGGCGACATCCGAAACCACAAACGTGACATGGTCAAAGCTAGTCAAATTAAAGTCGTTGGAATTTTGGATAAGCCGATCATTCATGCAAAAAAACCTTCAGTGAATTGCTTTAGGTTTGAAAAATATCAACGTCGCTTACCAAGGCGACAAAATAAAAAGAGCTGTCGCATGCGACAGCTCTTTTTTGCTTTTGATGTTGGGAATAGTTGCTATCGATAGAATTCAAAACCTACCGACAATCCGTGGAAGAAAATATCGCCTGAATCGCTCGTCGACGTGCCAAACGTTGGACTTATTCCAATACCACCTTGATTGGTAAGATTACTAGAAACCGTAGACAGGTTGTCTAAGAACAAAATGTTGTAACCGAATCGAAACTGAGACTGCCTCGTTAAACGATACTTGGCATTTATGCCAAACTCGTAAGAAAAGGCAACGGTTACGCTGTCGTCTTCAGCATCGATGAATTGCACTCCATCGTTAGTAAGATTCGTATCGAACTGATTAATGTTCAAATAAGCACCTGCTCGACTCACGCCCGACAAAGACCAACGATAACCGACATCGTAGAACAATTCGCCGCCGATGATGGGACCGATCAAGTGGTTAACGGCAGCGGTTTGAAAGAAACCACTCTGTGGATCAGTTGGGCCGACAACTGGGCCACCCTGCTCGCCTAGTGCAAGTCCGCGACTCTGGCTAAACAAGGTGTATTCATCGTCAACATATAGATACCGGAGACCAATATACGACTTAATCACGTCCCAGCCCCACTTCACTCTGTTGAATTCTAGACTGTGGAAGTAAGTTTCCGCGGATTGATTTTGCTCGGTCGCGTTAAAGAACGATTGCAAGTTATCACCCGTTAAGCCTCCAAAAGGTACAAAATTAGACTGCGCCAAACCGCCGGCGGAATTGACCAGTCGATTATCCTCGACCGCCGCGATTCCAGAGTACTGAATCTCTCGCCCGCGAGTTGAATCTGTACGACGCCCGACAGTGATTCTTGCACCTCCATTCCCATCGAAGTCATTTAAAGAACCAAAATTGGAATTACTGATGGTGCCATCGGTTCGATTAAAGTACAACGCTTCCGCAATCAAATACCGACGGGCGTATGCGTTAGCGCCACTGCTGTTGAACAATTCCTCTACAGCCGCTTGATCAAAACAACCGCCC
Source organism: uncultured Pirellulaceae bacterium (assembly GCA_964530985.1). Lineage (GTDB taxonomy): Bacteria > Planctomycetota > Planctomycetia > Pirellulales > Pirellulaceae > Mariniblastus. Next base: position 4,648 of record CAZHCH010000093.1, read on the forward strand.
TCACCACAAGATGAGCATGAACTAATGCCCAAACCACCGTGAGACGCGCCGCAATCGCAAGTTCCACTAGACGTTCCACAAGTCGAACAGCCGCCATAAACAGGGGCTGCTTGCGTCACTGGCTCAAAGTAGGTCTCTCGTGGGATCGTTGCCGTATCAACTGGCGCAGTACTCTCAAAAACCGCTCGAGGTACCGAACGAGGAGGTGCGTTGACAGAACCAAGCGGTGGCCCCTGTGGGAGATCCTCTAAACTAGGCAAATCTGTTGTAGTATCCATTGGCTTTTGGTTACTGGCCGACGGTGACAGCGAACCAGGCACAACAAGGTCACCAGTACCGCTAACAATCGGCGGCGTATCCTGAATCAACACAGGACTACTTCCAAATCCGGCAGAAGTTACCTCGCTTCCAGTATTCAACGAAGACTGAGCAGCAACGAACGAAAACTCATTTTGATTCGCTCCAACCTCAGCACCACTCATTTGACTTTTGTTTAGCAGCCTACTAAGGCCTGGATTGGACGTAACGATTGGAGGTAAGCCGGACTCTGCCGCTGTCTGAACCGGCAGTAGAGTAGGCGGCAAATCATTTTGCTCGAAGGGCTGGTTAACTTGGGCCGCCACAGCTTCGGTTGACGTTGTAATCGGCGGCAGACCGCGCTTCGCATAAATCCCTGGGATGATGGGAGGCTGCCCAGTGCCCAGTAACTCGTCATGGGACACCTGTTGAGCAGCTGCTTGACTTGCGCTTAAGTCAGACGATTGATGCTGAGCGTAACTCGCACTGGCATCGGTCGAGTTCCCACTAAATCCGTTAGCCGGTGTAAAAGGCATTGCCGCTGCTGCGGCTGCAGGGCTACGAACCACTGGAACTTGTGTAGTCGGCGACTTTACCATCGGTGGCGAAACCATCACAGCTGGAGGCGCGACACTAGATTCGAAATCGTGTTGGCGAATTGGTTCTGCCAACCGAATGAAGCCATAGTCATCTTCTTGAGCTTGAGCAGTTGTTGCTAAAGCAAGCCAGCAAAAACTACCCCCGGAGAGTGTTAGAGCTGTAAACAACCGAGTTTTGAGTTTGTTTTTCATCAGTCTTTCGACGCCAAATAAGATCGTTGGTTGGCAAAGCATTCCTGCCCAGTCTGTTTTTCGGTCTCCTCGCTGGGCAACTTTTGCTGATTCTTCGGATTTTGGTGGATCTGATGGATTTCCGTATCGATCCAGCTGTGCAGGCAACCCCAAGCCCCCCATTTACCACCCTTGCGTTGAGGGGAGTGCAATCAATCTACCTATGAAAAACGACAAATTAGCCTTGACTACCATTGTGGTCGCCCATGTTATGCGCATTTCCTCGGAAACCTGTACCCAAGGCAATTCAGCCAAAAACCGGTCGTTAAAACATTTCAATAGTTTTGGATGGAAATTAGGCTGACCTATCCACCGGAATCCCTTCGTTATGTAACGGTGCGAAACGAGATCAGCTAATGGGCTAACGAGGGAAGTTTTTAATAGAAATGATTAATGATGTGGAGAGTCGCTTCAGTTTGGTTTAAGATAGTGACTTACCCACTTTAATTCGTTGGTATCTCAATATCTATCGCTATCCCGCTAGTTGAACCATGTCGAAGCTCATCCATATTTTACTCGGCCCCTACTACTTCTTTTTTGGTGAAGACGGGCTTTTCCCTTCTTCGTCGGTAGATCAAAACAAGACCCAAAGGTTGTACATGGGAATCCCATCGCTCTTATTTGCGGCTTTGGGTGTACTGTTCTTAATCGTTGGAGAGTTAAGCGCTGGAAAAAGTCTAATCCAAAAGTATGAAGATGAAATTGCAAACTTTGACGAAGAGGTATCCAAGCTTACAGCAACCTTCAGTCAAGAGTACAAAGAGTTGAAGGCTTCAAAAACCAAGAACACCGCTGGTATTGAAAAATTGACTCAGGTTGGAATCCAGGTGAATAATGTGCTCGATGCTAAACAAATTTTGCTGAGCAAACTCAATTCGTTGGCACCTGAACAGCCACAACACCTTTACCAGACAGCTTTGGTACTTTTTACTAAAGGTAGCTTCGCGGAAGCCACCGCGGAATTCGAAGCCAATGGAAGCGAGATCTCGAAAGCCCTAAGAAACCAAGGCCTCTCGATCATGAAACAAATTGCGCCCATAAACAAACCTGGATTTGTTGACGCTCATTTATTCTTGGCGAAAAAAGCGATGTATAGCGAAATTCAGTCAGCACGTGATCGAACTGAGAACGTCCAGCTCGCTACCGCCCACCTAGACAACGCAATTATTCTCGACCAAGAAAACGTAACTGCATTCCGCTTAAAGTCAGTGATTGCTCAACAAGCTAAAGATTTTGATGAGACAAAGGTCTTCGTTGAAAAAATATTTGAAACTGACGTGTTTGTATATCCGGAACTTTGCCGGCTCAACGACCAACTAGGAAAATCAAATGAGAACCTTACGGTATTGCACGGTGCGCTGAAACGGCTTTCAGGGGAAATCAGTAGAATGACTGGCTCATCGGAGCGCCGCACTAGGTATGCAACCTACTTGGTCGACTGCCATCATCGTCTGCAAAACATCGACGCAGCCGACAGAGCAATCGAAAAGGAAGTCACTAAGTTCCCAGATAACGAATCCGTTCAACGATGGAGCAAGCGTTTGTTAGCGATCGGTCAGGAACTTCGTTATCGAACCGCTGAAAGAATCAATGCCAAAAACGAGCAAGAACTATTAGGGTACCTCCGAGAAGGTCACCGGCTTGACCCCACAAACCAAAGAATCCTTGAGCATCTCGTCAAAATCCAAAATTCCACGATTCCTGGCGTTGCCAAGGCATCCAAAGCAATCTACCAACCTGACTCCAATGCCCCTCCTTCGATTGAGAATCTTCTCGGTAAGCAAGCGTTGTCACGAGGAGATAATTTAGAGGCGATTAAGCGGATTTCGAAGGCCTCATCAAAGGATCCTAATAACGCTGAGTACCTTAACAATCTGGCCTACCTCTACCTTACGGGGCCGAATCCAAACCCTCAGCAAGCATTAAATTTAGTGGACAAGGCGATCGTGATTAGCCAACGTAATCAGTTTGCGAAAAAATTATTAACCTTTCTATACGACACCAAAGGCGAAGTGATGCTGGCACTCGGGAAAATCGCTGAAGAAGAGGGGAAAGTAAATGTTGCGAATAGTCGCTACGCCGCCGCAACCGCCCTCCATTTGAAAGCACTAACCGACCGTCCCAACGACATAAAAATCGTAAAACGAATTGTGCAATGCTACGAAGCCGCCGGCCGCCCGGAACAAGTAAAGGTATGGACTGCGCGAATGAAGCAGTTACAGGCTGCTCAAGGTCAGTAACTTCATTTTGCCTCAATCGCCATTTTAATCACGCCCTCGCACCAAACAGATAACGATGCATTCCGAAAATTTCTCCGATCTTCCTCGAGCTATTCTTGACTTCCTTTGGTCGCCCTTTCGAACCGTCAAATATTTTGTTCGCGACTTAAGTGCGACTGACGATAGACTTGTAGATGACTCAATAGTCATTCGTATATTGGCGTTAGCATCAATGCCATTTCACTTACTAGGAGGCCTTATAAGTCTCATGGTGCAGAATTGGCCGACTTCTAGGTCTGGAATTGCGGCAATCGCCGCAATTCCAGCAGCTATTACTCTGATGGGTTTGTTATCTGCTTGGGTACTAGCTGACTACGTTCGTAGTGACGCCAAACGCATATTGTTCTACAAATCTGCTCTACAATTTAACATTCAAAACTTTCCCGATGTTCCAGAGTCCGCCCTAGCTTTCGCTCAAAGGCTGGTAGAAATCGATCCAAACGATACTGAGCTCAAATTCAAATTGGGCCTCGCTCAGCAGAGAGCCGACAACGATTTTCTTGCCAACGATATAATGAAAAGTATTGCCCCAGATGACACTGAAGGCTACTTAGAGGCTCACAATTGGCGAGCGACTTATTTAGTCCGCAAAAAAAAGACCGCGGAAGAACTCAAGGCGATCATCGGTTTGGCAGAAAAGCATCTCAAAATGATCACCACAATAGCCCCAGATCGATTGATCGGAAAAGCACGACTTGCAAGTCTATATATGACGTACGCTAATTTATTGGATGATCAGTCACCTGAATGTCTTGAATATTTGGTCAAAGCGGACGAGTTATTTCGTGAAATCATCGATAAAAAAAACCCAAGCCCAGAAAACAGGTCTGTTCAAATTACAAATTTGTCTCCTTCGGTGCTGGTTCGAAAACAACTCGCAGCAATTGATCCAGAAACTTACTCTATTGAAGCCCAGGTCCTTGAAGTAAGACATAACATTTCAGAGTTGCTAAAGACAGCCATCCGATTCTACCCTGACTCTCTTCAACTGTGGTTATTATTGATCCAGTCGGCAAGCGAAATTCGTCAATTTGACTTTGCCATCGAAATTGCCGACATCGGAATCAAAAACAGTAGTTCTCCAGAAACAGCAATCGGAATATCCAAAGCAAAATCTCGGGCATTAAGAAAAGCTGCTGTCTCCATCAACAAATTTGACGATTTCACTTCGTACAGAAACCGCTTTATTTACCTTTGTGACGCCGTCCGCGCTGCCCCAGCTGAGGCCTCAAGCTACATATTTTTGCTCGAATTCGTTGGAAACGAAAACCCAAAGCCCACCATTGAACTCGCCCGCCAACTTGGGCTCGCCGAATCTGGTGATGCGGTTCCGATTAAAATCGAATGGTTGCGTCAGAGTTGTGTCGAAACAAAATACACCGGATTTTTATGTACTATGATTGGCGTGCATGAATTCCATCTTGGCAACAACGAATCAGCAATAGAAAACTGGAGCGTAGCACAACAATTCGACCCCACGACCCGAGATTTTATCAGCTTGTTACTTGAATCGATCTATTATGCAAAAAAACTGGACAAGTTCGATAACTTCGAAACGATGCTTTCCGAATCACTGCTGATCTATCCGGAAGCAGCTCGAATCCAACTTCTACGAGGGCGCTACTATTTCAAGGAACAGAAATTTCAAAAAGCAATCGATGATTTTCGCGCCCTTTTAACTACCCATCCAACCCAATTGGCTCTACACCATAAAATTAAAACTTGCTACCAACTCATGGGACAGCGAAGAGCAGCCGACGACGAACAAAAGATCCTTGACATTAAGATACAACAATTACCTAAAGAAAAACAAATTGAAATTCGCGAAACGCTACGTCAACTGGATGCCAAACCAGCCCTTCTGTAACAACATCATCATTACATTTGCGAAACTAGTGAGTAGATTTTATCTCTGTCTAAAACGACTAAACTCTACTTGAAGTTAAGCGATACGTAACGGAACCCAACGGGTTTAGATCTAGATAGAGATTTACTCGGTTTTGAGACAAATTCGAAAATCGAGATGTGTAGCTAGCGATAAAGACTTATTGCGATGGGGCATTCGAGACCCCAAACCCTTTAATTCATTAATAAACTATATTGGTTACGTCGTTCAAAAATAAATGCCGACAGGTAACTGCCCCAGATTGCTCTTTAAACCCTAGGAAGGGTGTATTAAAAATACTGCCTTTACGCGAAACCTATTGTGCAAGTCCAACTTTAATAGCTGGAAATGATTCCGCTTTTCAGCTTCAAAAAGTGCAGTAAGGCGGTCACCTAATCCTAATTATCGATTGTTCCGCATTTTCTTGGAGTCAGTACGCTGTTCCCAAATCTCACTAAAAATCAACTTTTCATCCTGTTCGTGTCAATTGTCGCATTGCGCATTGCTGTTGGTTTCCACTTCTTCAAAGAGGGCACGAACAAACTGAAGTACGGATTCAATGCCTATGGCTTCCTCTCCAGCGCCAAAGGACCCTTAGCGCCAGTCTTCAAAGGCATGCTTAATGACAGCGACGGAATGGCAAAGCTATGCGTCTTCAAAACTCATGCTGATGGCGAAACGTCCTTTAAAATTGACACCAACAATACCACTGAAGCCTGGAAACAGTTTACAAATAATTCAATCGAGTACTTTGGCTTCGGTAGTGTTGACCTCCAAGTAGAGCTTGCGAAACAGCGGCAAACACTCGCAGCGAAAATTGAAGAAGCCCGAGTTCAAAACAGCACTGAAGTCAATACAGCCAAACTGGAAGGCGAACGGAAAAGCCTAGAGTCGGACATCTATCAAATTCGCAACCAACCCAGACTTTTAAAAGAAACTCTCAGTACACACATTAAGTTACTTAAGGAATGGGCCCAAAACAACCGAGTCGAGTTGATCGCTCACTTTTCGACCGAAGGCCGTCTTGATGGATTCGCACGCGACGGTCAACGGGCCAGCGCAGTCAGTTCACAAGTCGATTCGCTACGAGACCAAGTTGCCTCCATTGAATCCGCTCGCAATAAGAAACTCGCTGGTTGGACCAAAGAGATCACCGATATGTGGGATTCGCTTGAAACAAAAATTAATTCGCTTCCTGTTGTACAGCAGCGCAGCGAAATTCCACTTGCACTGCACCGTCCCTTTAACCCAAAGTATGGCGGATTGAACTTAATCAATATGGTGATCCCGTGGTTCGACACAATTGTTGGTGTATGCCTGATCGTTGGTCTATTCACTCGCTTTGCCTCTCTTTCAGCGGGCTTATTTCTACTGTCAGTTTGCTTGACCCAACCATTTTGGGTGCCGGGTACAAACCCAACTTATCTGTATTGGATAGAAATGACCGCTTGCTTCGTCATTTTTGGCACGCTAGCAGGACGAATGGCAGGTTTGGACTATATCATCAATGGATTCTTTGCCGGCGAAAAAGCAACCAACCCCGCTGAACATTAGCCGCCGGATTTAACTTCGCCACGAGACTACGGGTAACCTTCTGCAATTTAGATAACGAACACCAAAAGCAAAAAATCAACAGCCACCGTTCGGGCTAAGCATCCAAAGTAAAAGAAAGAACCGATGAATAATTTAACACCTGAAGAACGTGAAATCGGCCGTGACAACTATTACTCCGCCGTTACAGCTCACGACAAGATGAACCGCCGCAGCTTCCTTGCAACTTCTGCCGCTGCCGGGGTCGCCGGAGCTGGGGTCGCCGGCATGTATTTTGGTTACGGCAAGCCCAGCCGGCCAGTACGCGTGTGCGTCATCGGAACCGGAGACGAAGGCAACGTTTTAATGGGAGCCATCAACCCGGATTTCATCGAAGTCAAATCCATTTGCGACATACGCCCGTCTAGTATCCACCGCGCCTTTCACGGTGACTGGTCCACTCCCAATACGCTCAAAGCCAGGCCGGGTTTGATGTCGGTCTATGACTGGAGCACCGAATCCGAAGCGCGAGATTACGTCAAAGTTTACCAAGACTACCGAGAAGCAATTGCTGACTCCGATATCGATGCCGTCATTATTGCAACGCCACTTTTCCTGCACGCCCCAATCGCGATTGCTGCAATGCGAGCAGGCAAACACGTTCTGTGCGAAA
>CAZHCH010000094.1:0-12086 GCA_964530985.1 uncultured Pirellulaceae bacterium
CCCAACCCCAAATGAACCCCAAATCGCATTGGGGTCGTTTTTTTGGTAGTTGGCCGAGGTGGCCCAAAGAGCGTTTGAGGCGGTAAAAACCGAAGTACCCGAGGCGGGACTTGAACCCGCACGTCCGTAAGGACACAGGATTTTAAATCCTGAGCGTCTGCCAATTCCGCCACTCGGGCAGGTACTTGGACCGGAGAATGTAGAAGATTCGACCAGACTTTGCAATGCTCACTGGTGATCTGTTTTCTTGAGTATCTGAAAACAATTTAAAGTTGCCCGCTGCCCCCCATTACCCCTTGGCTTACCTTAATGCGACTCCTTGCGTGCCCCCATTGTCACCGTTAACGTCTGGTCTTTCCCGTCTCTGCGAATTTCTATCGTCACTTTTTCGCCAACGTCGTACTGTGCGACCACAAGCCGCAACTCTTCAAAGTTTTCAAGCTTTTGGCCACCAATACGAAGAATCTCATCTCCATTTTTCATGCCAGCTCGATCAGCCGCTTCACCAGCCACGACGTCCGTAACGACACAATCCCCTTCAACTTGCTCCAAAGGAATTCGATCCGCTCGTCTCAGTCCTCGGAATTGATTGCTACTAACACCTAAAAAGGCTTTCGCCGCAATAAAGTTGACTACAACGTCTCCGCGCTTTTTGTCCCGGTATTCAATAAACTCTGCCATTGAAAACTTACATCGATCGATCTTCAACCGACGTAGCTGACCCAGCGATGCTAGACCGTCAAATGCGTCCTTCTCGATATCGATACTCGTTAGTCCTATAGTCGTTAACTGGCGAACGCCTTTCAACGCCAACGCTTCCTTTTTGCCAAATTTGGTATTAACAAATGCAACTCGATTAAATGCTTGACTATCATCCGAGACCGCTTTCAATGCCTCGACTGCGTCGGTTGAACCATTGATAGTTAACACGCCTACGCTTCTGGGTAACCCTTCCTTTAAATCAGCCGCAACCGAACATTCCGTAAGCATTACCGAAATGATCGGATGGCCTTTAATTGCTACTAACAACGAGTTATCAACGTCTCGCTTTTGCAACTCAAGAGCATTAATTGGAAGAACTGACTGTGATTGGGATTGGGTAAAATCAAAAATTGAATAGTCACCTCGCCAATTCTCTCCAATCGTAACTGCTACCGGTTCTTTTAAGACCATCGACACGCTCTTTTTAAAACCATCAGCACCCTTTGTAGAGTTGAAGACTAGCTTCTTGTTTTGCTCAAGCGATCCTTCTAATATGAGTTTCAGTAGTTCAGCCGTTGATCGGGTTTTCAACTCAGGCCAGGCCACTTTGGCCTGTTTTTGGTTTTTGCGACCTACACTTGTATTCGGAATGCCCTTAAAAGTGTCAATTACGATGGCGCCTTGTTGACGCCAGTTTTCGATAATTTCAGCTCGCCTTTGAGACGCCCAGTTTTCGAGCATTGGTTTTATCCGTTGTTCCGGCAATTCAAACCGAACTCGCAGCACCGCAAGCACCTTAAAAACATCCTCTTCTTCGCATCGCTCTGTGCAGGCTTGCAATATTCGTTTGATTCGAGAACAGACATCTGGCTTACAAGCAATCAGTTCCTTCACCAGTAGGTCGACCGCCGGGGAGCCAATTTCAACCAATTGCTGCTCGGCTGACTCCCGTTGATCAAAGTCTGCTTGAGCTAATTCTTGGATCAACGACTGGACGAGCTGTTGCGTCTTCTGAGGAGTTTGGCCATCGACTGTGGGTGTTACTACGAACAACAAATTGCCAATAAAAACTGCTAGCACACATACTGGCAGAATGGATGATGGCTTTGAGAACCAAACCGTCTTTTGGAGAGAAAGGCAAAAAGAGCGAATTCGTTTTTGGCAATCCATCACAATGGCTTTCAATAGGATTGATTCAGGGAGTTTTCAGGATTTGGTCATAGGCAAACGACAATGTAATTTTAACGAAAGCCGGCGTTGGCTGTCGAGTTTATCCTGACAAAACCGTCAATTTACCTGATCGATAAATTTAGATCAAAAGGACTGTTTTTATTGGAGCGACTTACCCTCGAGGGTCGATAACAAACAACAATGACGGATTCCACACTTTAGTAGTGTATGTAACCAAATCCGTTCACCCCTCACTTCATTCCATAAAATCGAAAATTCCTGTCTGAGAGTCACCCATGAAGATCCACACTAGCCGCTTTGCCGCGATCGAGATCGAACCGGATGACATTCTGTTTTTCCGAAACGGACTTCTAGGCTTTGAAGACTGCCGCCACTGGGTACTACTGGCCGACACAGACAATGCAGCAGTCGCTTGGTTGCAAAGCATGCAACACGCCGACATCGCAGTGCCCGTCGTTTCACCTCGCCGTTTTGTTTCGGATTATCAAGTTCACCTTGAGCCTGCAGACGTGGATTCGCTGCAGTTGACAGCAGTCGATCAGGCATACGTTTTGTCGGTTGTTAGTCGTGACGAAAGCATGTTGACAATGAATCTTCGTGCCCCGTTGGTTGTCAATTTGGATCGGCGCATTGGCTGCCAAGTCGTTACTACCGATGCTCAACCGATTCAGTTCGAATTGGCCTCGCTGCCAACGGCGTTGCGTAAAAGCGCTTAACCCGTGGAGAAACCGGGCAATAAGAGTACTTTGTTACTTAACTGCCTTGGCTCTTAGCTATCGAGACTTTTGTCTACTCGAGCTCTCGCTTGGCTACTACTGCATTCGACAGGACAATCTGCGAACCGTTTTAGTGGGCGACTGGAACAACGACGCCAAGCCTTGCATTCTTCGTTCAATTCGTCTTGTTGTTCTAGTTTTTGAGCCTAGTTGATGACATGGGCAAGGCGACAATATCGATTGTATCGAGCATTTGGATTGGTGAATCCATTTAAACGCCTTACAAGCCGCATGGGCGTTAGAAAACATCGTCACAAAATTCAGTGAACCTTGTTCTGCCAACGCTGTCGATACTTGCTACGTGGAAATAGATTTCCACCATTCAATTCGAGAATACTCAGTTACGGCGGCAAACGATTGCCCTGAACTAACAAGTATTGGTTTACTAGAACCACCAGTACTAAGGCAGTCAACTCAATTTCAAAAGGAGCCAGCCATGCTGGTCTTGTCGCGACATCGAGACGAAAGCATCATGATCGGTGACGACGTAGTCATCACGGTCGTGGACATTCGTGGAGATAAAGTTCGCTTGGGCATCGACGCCCCCCAAGAGATACCGGTTCATCGTCAAGAAGTTTACGACGCGATCAAACGAGAAAATCGCAAAGCAAGCCACTTGGGGCCTAAAGAGACTCGCGATTTAGGAAAGTAAGCTTCCCCTTAGTCAAAGCGCCGCGGTTAAACGCGGCAAACCTCTAACACCTGCTTCGGTGAAGCAGCATAGCTAGTGTAAAAAGGTCCGAATTCAGCGTATTTCGCGCTAGCTTCATCGAATCTCATTTCGTAGACGATGTCTTTAAGGTACTTCGGATTAGTCGCCCACAAGGTCACACCCCATTCCCAATCATCCAACCCGATGCCAACGGTGATTAGCTGGGTGACTTTACCAGCGAACTTAATGCCGCTGCGAGCATGCTGCGACATCATTCGATGACGCTCCGATGCAGCTTGCGAAAACCAGTTCGCTCCCGGAACTCGCCATTTGTTCATTGGATAAAAACAAGACACTGGCCAATCTGGAAAATTTGGCGTTAAACGTTGATAGTTCATTTTTTCAACGCGTCCTCCGTATGCAGCAAGCTTCTTCTGAAACGCGGAACTATCGGGATCTTCTCCTTCACGCTTCAATCGCTGTGCGTACTGATCGACCGACAATGCGTACTCGGAGATCTCGGAGATCGAAACGTAAGACCAAGTCGTATTGATAAGTTGTCCCATCGCCGACCCCATCAGACGCTGGTGCATGGCTTCGACTTTGATCGGGTCTGGGTCCATCAGCATTAACGTGAAATCCGCTTTGTGACCGCTGGTTATTCCCAGCTGGAAACGCGAAGGCTGGTGATCACTGTTGCTCAGAACTGCGATATACTCTTCCTTGGCTTCCTGAAAAATCGACGGTGACTCGTTTTTTAGTTTTGCTATCGCTGGTCGATCAAACGAGTAAAAGAAATGACTACAGTGCCAACCTTCTCCCGGTACTACGTCTTGCACGTCAAAACCAAGATCCGTAATTTCACTCATTAGATGTTTCGCTTCTGGTCAAAATTTCACTTACTTTTTCTAACAACAGCGGGAGCTTAACTGGCTTATAAAAGTAAGCTTCTACACCCAGCATCTCCGCATACGTTCGATGCCTATCCCCATGATTGCCGGTGAGCATGATAACAGGAATCGGATTCGCTAGGCTTTGCAGCAATCGCTCTAGGACTAAAAAACCGCTCCGGCGAGGCATCATCATATCCAGCACGATCAAGTCCGGTAATTGAGCCTCCGCGACTGCCAAACCCTCATTTCCGTCTTTAGCAACCGTAGTTACGTAACCAGCACCTTTCAACGCGATAGACAATACGCGGGCGATCTCTCGATCATCATCGACGATTAGAATATGATAAGACTGTTTTGTTGTATGATTTTTTGTCGGCATACTATGTTCATTTTCCCAGAGTAGCTCATTAGTCAATCCGCTAAAGCCACCGCTAAATAGTACATTTGGGGGGAACCCAAGACAAGATTCATGAAATAAGAATTTGCAAACCGGTCGCGTGTTTTACTTGGCAAAGACTCTTTCAACGATGGCAAAAATCACTTGAAACCGGATTTCGGTCCAATAATTAAAAAAGTGACAAAGATCGCAGGTTACTGAATGTTCGCAATTTGCTGCCGAGCGAAAAAAAGAACACGGTCTCTACTTGGTAGACCGATAAGTAGGAGCGGGTAGTTTTGCGAAGAAACGCAGCCCTACACTTAACCGGAACTTTGATATGTGGCGTTCATTTTTTTTTGCAGTTGGCACAATCCTTATTTTGCTCGGCGTGCAGTGTCTAATTTTCGAAGAATTTCGCATCGATGAAAACAGTAGGCTCTTCACAATCGCCAAACGAACCAACCTCGCACTTGACGAAACTCCGAACTTCTCTCTCACCCCCCCAAGTTCTCAAGTACCTGCGGTAGCGAATCAGCAACGATTTTCTTTACCTTCCGCTACATCTTACTACGGCGGTCCGTCGAGGTTTCAAAATTCTGGCTACGACAGACGCTCTCCGCTCTCTCAGCAATCACTAACCCAAGCTTCAAATCCAGCATACCTAAGCCAATTTAGCGACGGCTACAATAGAGATAGAGTCAAAGCAATACGTCGCTATCCTGTTGCTGACTGGATGCCTTGGGGATTTTTAGCAGCCGGCACGATCATTTCGCTCTACACAAATTCGACTGGCCGATCTAATTACTCCCGCGACTAAATGAGAATCTTCGTCACCGGCGCAACCGGTTTCGTTGGCGGCGAGCTGGCAAAACAGCTGCTTGCTGACGGCCACGAACTTAGGCTTTGGCATCGTCCTTCGTCGACGACCGACTCATTAACGAGATTAAAGCGCCAATCTGATAATCGAATCGAACTGATCCAGGGACGATTGGGAGACGGTCGGGAAGCGGCAGCTATCGATAAGTGTGATGCAGTTGTTCATACCGCCCTTTGGCGTGAGGATCGCTCCTTTCAACAGCCTCCTAGCAACCTGCTGGAGTACCTTCAAATCAACATGATGGGTTCGATTCGTTTGATTGAAGCTGCAATGAACCAACAGGTTAAGCGTTTCGTTTTTGTTTCTACCTGTGCCGTGCATGACAAGATTTTGAGTGACCGAGAACTCAACGAAGCTCATCCACTGTGGGCGAAAACGCATTACGGTGCTCACAAGGCGGCAATCGAAAAGTTCGTTCACAGCTTCGGATACGGCAGCGGGTTCCCTATCTGTGCACTTCGCCCATCTGGGGTGTTTGGGGTTTCGTCACCAATTAATCACTCAAAATGGTTCGATTTAATTGCCGACGTAGTTGCGGGGAAAACGGTCCACCCGGTAGGCGGGAGCAAAGAAGTTCATGTTTCAGACGTGGCAAAAGCGATTCGAATACTGCTGCATGCGCCAACGAAATCGATCGTTGGAGAAGCATTTTCATGCTGTGACACCTTTTATTCCCACCACGATGTTGCCACCGCAGCTAAGCAAATTTCTGGCAGTCCAGCGAAAATCCTCGGCTCCCAAAAATCTCCCAAAAATCTAATCAACACACAAAAAATTGAGTCTTTGGGCATGAAATTCAGCGGAATACCGGCTTTTGAGCAAACTGTTACTGAAATTTGCCACCATCTAATGCCGTAATCGTAGTCAATCGTATGGCCTACATTCAAGCACGCCTTTGCTGACTCGACTTTCCAAAATCGGTACAAGTCATTCTATTAGTCATTCGCGCAAACAATGGCGAACTCTTGAACTCTTGTTAACCCAGCCTTAACGCTTGACTATGAAATCCCCCGATAACCAACCGCCTCGCGGCATGACTCTCGAAGCGACCTTTGGTGATGGAAAACGCCCAACGCCAGCCAGTCGTGCCGGTGACCGAAATGGCGACCAAGATGGAACAGGGCTTTCAAACTATCTTGCTTGGCCAGGTCGAATTTGTCTGCTGTTGGCAGTAGTGATTTCGCCATGGATTTTTGCCAGTGTGAACTTTGACGCTCAACGCTGGATTGCGGTCTCGCTACTTTTGGGTCTAGGTTTTTGGTGGTTCGAAACTTCCATGAATCGTCACCGTAAGCAAGTTCTTCCGGTGCTGTTCTTTCCTCTACTGCTAGGAATTTTGCTGGGATTATTTCAATTGATTCCAATCCCGGAATCAGTCAGTAGTTTACTAGGTCGTCAAATCGAAATCCGACAAGAATTAGCTGGGACGACTGCCGGTTCGAACGTTTCCATTTCAGTCAACCGAGACGGTACCTGGCATCATTTGCGTTTACTAATAATCGCATTGGCTGCCGTATTACTAGGTTCGCGATATTTTCGTTCGAAACAACAGATATCGATCCTACTAACAACGATGGCGGCCAACGGTGCTGTAATTTCATTTTTTGGAATTATTCATAAGCTAACTTCTAACGGCAAAATGTTCTGGTTTCATGAAGTTACGTTGGGCGGGACGCACTTTGGACCGTTCGTGAATCGTAACAATGCCTGCGGTTATCTGCTGGTTTGCTTAGCAGCGGCAATCGGCCTACTGCCGATCTTATTTATGAAAAAAGAACTGAGCATATTGCCGCAAAATAATGTTAGTAAGAGCACGTTTTTTCAACAGGTGGTCGATCACTTAGTCGAAATATTTGCTGAATTAAACGCCAAGAAAGTTGCCTTACTATTGGCGATTATTTTAATTGGCACGGGCATTATTGTCTCGCTATCACGCGGCGGAACGATCGCGATGTTGTTCGGCGGGACAGTCTCTCTACTGGCCTACGGAATGGCTCGCCAGCCAAAAAACTCGCTGTTTTTATTCGTCCCGGTTCTACTTCTTGCCGGACTGATGATTGGGTTCTGGACATTAGGAAGTGATCTAACCGATCGCTTTTTGAAGGTGGACACCGTCGAAATCGATAACGACCTACGAATCCAACAATGGCAGGCGACGTGGCCAGCGACAAAAGACTTTGGTGCCCTCGGTTCCGGTCTCGGGACTTACCGAGGTGTCCACCGAAGCTACCGAACAACCCCAGAGCGAGTAGTCTTTCATTACGCTGAAAACCAGTACTTCCAAGGTTTAGTTGAGGCTGGATGGCCGGGACTGATCATTTATTTAGGCGCTTGGATACTGGCCTTTCAATCGGCTTCGCTATTACTCAATCGTGGTAAATCTCCTACTTCAATTGGGGTTGGGCTGATGGGAGTGTATTTGATTTCTTCAGAAGCAGTAGCTTCGGCCTTAGATTTCGGTTTCTACATCCCTGCCAACACTTTGGGCTTGGCGGTAATGTTTGGCTTCCTTTGCTACCACGCGCAATCACTAGGCGGGCGACTAAAGAAACCGTCGTGGCTGCGTCTGCAAGCTCCCAACGTAGTAGTCAGTGCAATCGTACTCGTACTATTTGGATCAACCTGTTTGGTGGCATATGAACTGCATCAACGGGTCGGTATTCAACAACTCTCCAGACCGAGAATTTCCCAGTTGACCTATCAAAACATGTCTCTTGACCAAAGCAAAGAACGTCTCGACAAACTATTGCCGATGGTTAAAAACTGCCCCACTCCCGATGGCCTCGATTACGCCGCCGGACTGCTCATTCATCGATGTCGCTTGCAGCTATTCCAGACCATGGTTGACGGAAACAACATCGAACAAATCGTCGCCCTAAATAGCGAGGAAGCTGAAAAGGAGAAAGCGAAAGAAGAGGCTGCTGACAGTCTCTGGCACACAACTCGTTTGATACAGTTGCAAGAACATGTCAATTTTCTTGAACACTATTCAAAGAATGAGCTAAGAGCTTTCAGACAACAACCGGGGATTCAAGAAAACTTGCCAGTCGCCATAAACCTACTGGAATATAGCCGTAAGATTTGGCCACAACAGCCATTGATGCATCTACGGCTAGCGCAATTAAACTCGATCATTGGAAACAATGACGAAGCAGATCTTTGCATCTTGCGAACGCTAAAGATCACTCCCAAAAATCCGAAATTTCGGAATACTGCCGGCATCCACTATCTACAATCAAACCGCCCTCAATTAGCAGCTGAACAATTTAGACAGCTATTGGAATTACAACCCAACAAGTTTTCCGATGTGATGAAAATGGTCACTGGACGATCCAATCGGTCCACTAAACCGATATCCGCTGACGTTATCGGCAACGTCTTGATCCCAGACTCCCCAGACATGCTATATAAGTACGCCACTACTCAGCTGCCTGACAATTCAGATCAAAAAAAAACCATATTAGAGCGAGCAGCAAGCATTTTGGACAAGTTAGAGTTCCGCGACAACGAACATAACATGCTGCTGGGCGACATCCGAAATATTCAAGAAAAGCCCATAAAAGCGCTTAAGGCTTACAACGATTATCTGCTAATCGTACCCCATGATCGCAAATACCTTTACAAGCGTGCGCAGCTTTTCGAGCAACTAGGGAAGTTTGAACTGGCTCTCGAAGACGCGAACCGACTCAGAGACCAAGTAACCGACTCAAAAAAATATCGAGACTATGCAAGAGAACTTCGAAACAAGATATCCGAACGAAAAGAAAACAACCTTTAGTATTTTAACTGCTTCGACAACAGCCTCATGCCTCATTAAAATTCAGCTGAACCACCAATTCAATGCAGTAACAGTCGCCTGCAACCCTCCCAGTTAGCCAAATCACTTCTTAAATCCCCGTGTGTTTTGAAGTGATTAGAATTACAATAAACAACACAATTCATTGTGTGTTATTATGTATTTGGCGTTTAACGAAGGGATAAAACCAAGCTAAGATATATTGTCACCAATGATCAACTGACCGTTCGCAGATTTTGATCATGTGCCTGCAAATTCGACGTTACGAATCATTGAATTTCTTAATTGACAGCTACCTTACGTTTTTATCCTGTTTCGAAAAACCGAGTCACTCCTTCGTTTCACCCAAACTTATCAACAATAACCAAAAATCTGTTTCTCCCGCCGGTCGCTAACTTATTGGCCCTCCGTTCTTTTACCCTTTTTCATAGCACCTTATGATAGCAGTCATCCTTGCTTTTTTCGCATCACTGATCATAGCTCTATTGGCTATGCCTGGGTTGTCGAAAATTGCCAATGTCGTGGGTCTGGTCGACCTGCCCGATAACAAGCGAAAACTTCATAAGAACGCGATTCCACTTGTCGGGGGAATCGGAGTGTTCATCTCAGCGCTTGTTGCTGTGACTTTGGTGGCTTGGCTCTCACTTCAATTCCAAGAATCGTTTTTGAAGTGGAGTCGACCTGCTTACTCGCTACTGTTTGATGATTTTAAACAATTAGTAGTATCGGTTCGTCCTTCTGATCAATGGGAGTTGCTCGGACTTTTAATTGGCTCGTCGATTATACTAGCGATCGGAGTATTGGACGACCGATTCGCAATTCGTGGTCGCCAAAAACTACTTGGGCAATTCGTAGCGGCCACGGTACTGATCTTTTTTGACTACCACTTTAAACAAGTCACATTCGCCGGCTTTACAATTAAGTTCGACGTCTTCTCGATCATATTTGTTTACGGTTGGGTGCTGGCTGCAGTAAATTCAGTTAATCTGCTCGATGGTGCGGATGGAATCGCCGGTACGATTGGCATCGTAATGAGTGTCTCCTTGGGGATCATGTCGATATTCCTTGGCCAAGCGCTTAACGCAATGATTCTGTTTGGCTTTGCCGGTGCATTGCTTGGTTTTTTAAAGTTCAACTTGCCACCTGCAAAAGTTTACCTTGGCGATGCCGGAAGCATGCTAATTGGTTTTGTACTGAGCGCGATGGCCATTCGAAGCATGTCCAAACAAACGTCAGCATTTGCGTTTTTTGCTCCATTAGCGCTGCTTTCAATTCCCTTTATCGACACCGCTGCCGCCATCATCCGTAGAAGACTTACGGGACGCAGTATTTTTGAAGTTGATCGAGGCCACTTGCATCATTCGTTAATGAAACACGGTTTTAGCCCAAGGGCTAGTATTCTCTGGGTTATGACACTTTCGCTAACTACAGCTACTGGAGGTGTGCTAAGCCTAATCAACCAACAAAGCATCTACGCGTTGGTTTCAATCTTTATTGTGGTTTTCGTTATGCTAGGCAATCGCATTTTTGGAAACGCTGAATTTCAACTCGTAACACGCAAGGCCTCCGGCTTTGCCCATGCCTTGATGAAACCTGCAATCGCTGAAGGCGATCAGACCAATATCCGGCAAAGCGCCATACACGTGCAAGGCAATCGAAACTGGGACCACATTTGGCAGCAGTTATCGGACTTTGCCGATGATAGCGGACTGCTGGAACTGACTCTTGACGTCAACGCACCGTGGATCCACGAATCTTTCCATGCCACCCGGCGAAGACGCGATATCCCCTCTGGAGGCAATCAAGAGTGGTATCTACAAGTCCCATTGATTGCTGATGGACGCCTGTTTGGTCGCGTCGAAATTGTGGGAGCAGGAACGGAAGAGCTTACTCACCACCAAATCATCGAGAAACTATCTTTAACAACCAAAAGCATCGAAGCAGAGCTGATTACAGAAAACAAACCATCGCACGAGGATTCAGCTCAACTTGAGCATCAAGCAACTGAAAATTTGAATTCACTCAACTCCGTGACAACAGCCACCGAAGTGTCTGAGGCTACTGCAGAACAAAGCTGAGCAGGTGTCGTAATTATCACGCCGTACTAAAACGATCAAATTCGCTACACAAATGTCACCAGAGCAATTACCTTTCAAGGTATCTTGCCATTTTTTGCCTCCTCGACGCTAGGCGGCAGGTATAAACTAAAGCTAAAGAACAATTACTCGATATCTAGGAGCCTTTCAAAGTGATTCGACCAACTCATATCATCGCCGGCCTACTCTTGGCTACCCTGGCCTTCGTTTCCTCGTCTGCCGAGGCGCATTCGGGATTTAAAAAGTACTTGTCAGAAAAAATGCCGAACAAGAAGCTTACCTGCAATGTCTGCCATGTACCTGGACAAAAGAAAAACGTCAGGAATTCCTATGGCCAGCTATTCACAAAAGTCATGAACAAACCCAACCTCACCAAAGACTGGAAGTCGAAGTCCGGCGACGAAAAAAAGTCGTATGAAAAAGAGGTAATGGTTGTCGAATTTGGGAAAGCCTACGAAAAAATCAGCAAAATGACGTTTGCTGATTTGATCAAAAATGACCTAATCAATGGTGTTAAGCCGAAAACCCCGCCTTCCCAATAGGGCTAAAAAACCAGTTTTACCACGCTTCCAGAAAACGATGGCAAAATTAGAATCGTAAAAAAGTAATGTAACTGGGTGACAATGCCGATTGACAATTCAGTCGGTAGATCAATAATCTCATCCGAAAAGGGCGTTTAGCTCAGTTGGCTAGAGCATCTCGTTTACACCGAGAGGGTCGGGGG
>CAZHCH010000095.1:0-12041 GCA_964530985.1 uncultured Pirellulaceae bacterium
TAAACAGGCGACCGAACTGCTCGATCAAATCACACCAGCACGATGAAACGATGCCGACTCGTTGGAGGATTGGCTCCTGGGGACCTTCCCGCTCACCTGCGTTTTGCTGTGCTGGTTTGTTCGCTTCTCCGCTTGCTGCTGCCTACAATTCAAACTGAAACGTTCGACTCGCCAGCCGCCAAATGCGACGGCCAACGGTTTGGCTACCAGCGCGGATTTTAGCGACGCCGGTGCTACCTGGAACAACTAGTTCGTCTTCATTTTCCAGGTCCACCTTTACCAAAAATTTAGTGCTTGTTGGCACCTCCATTCCCGAACGAGCCGTTTCGGTAACGATATCACCACCGTATTTACTGGACAATGCTCGTGGCGTATCTCGCATTTCATTCGGGGTTACCAGTTTGATCTCCGAATGAAAAGTCTCGCAGGGCACTAAATTCACTAACAACTCTACAGGCTGTTCCTTTTTTATAAACTCAACGTCCGCCTGATCAACGGCTAAAACGGCTTCCATCTTTTTAGGATCTGGAACAATCTGACCAACGAGTGTGCTCTGTTTTAACGCGGCTCCTAAGTTCCCAGTGTCTAGTGGCGAACCAACCCACTGCTCTAGCGTTTTATCGTCTTGATCACTTGGAGGTGACAGTGGCGGCGAGATCAACAGGCCGCTGACGGGAGCTCGAACCGTCATTCGATTGAGATCTTCAAATCGTTGCCGGTAGCTTTCAAACGCCGTCTTATAAGCCGCTTGAGCGGATTGCAAGCCGAGCGATTGCGACCCTTCCGCACTTGCGGTACGCATCAAGCTATCACGGCGCACCAAAGCCAGCTCGCTTTCGGTCAACAAACTAGCAAGCTGAATACGAAGTTCTTGACTGTACAATTCAATAATCGGTTGACCGGCTTGAACTTGTGTGTTCTCACGCGTCAACACGTTGGTCAACGTGCCCGGCACATCGACATAAACATTTTCTGCATTTGCACCTTGCGTATAAAAACTGCAATACACGTAATGAGGAATCGGTATCAGCATTACTCCAAAAATCAACACAGCGAACAATGCAAACGAAACAACGGCCCTAACACGTTTCACGACACCCAACCTTCCAGGGACAGAGAAAAATTTGTACAACCGAATCAACGGCATACCCAACAACCCGTAAATCGAAGACAAAGCGATCAGCTGACCAATAACCTTCAGACCGTAAGGCTCAAGTACTCGATAAACAAACCAAAAAATTGAAAACGTAATGACCCAGCGATAAAGAGCTGCAGCGACGCTATAACTTGCGAATAACCACTGATGGTGCTTGGGCAAAAATGGGTCCGGCCGAGATTCAATCCCAAGAAATAAGCTACCACAAAACCGATTCAAAATCGTCGTCGCCTTGGACCGCAAGTTGGGTATCTCCAGCAAATCGCTCAAGATGTAGTAGCCATCGTAACGAAGCAATGGGTTTGCGTTAAACACGATCGTACTTACCGACGAAATGAAAACGATGTTTAGCGCCAATTGATTAACGATACCTGGTGCACTAAACCACCAAACAAACGCTGCCACTGCCGACAACACGAGTTCGACGTACATCCCAGCTGCGGCGATCATCGCGCGTTTCCATTTATCGTTCAACAGCCACGAATCACTGACGTTGACATACAGACACGGCGTCAAGACAAGCAGCATCACGCCCATTTCATGACACTCGCCACCAAATCGTTTGCAGGCAATGCCATGACCAAATTCGTGCAAGACTTTAGTTCCGGCAAGTACCAAGGCTAACCAAAACCAATTTTTAGCGGCAAAAAATTCATAAAACGATGGAAGTTTGTTTTGAAATGTTTCAAACTGAGCAACAACCAATCCGATCGCAGCCAGTCCTAAAACAGCCACAAAGAAAAACGCAGCCCATGAAAAAAACCAACCGAAATAAACATTGAGCTTTCCAAGCAAAATGTCTGGGTCGAAGCCGCGATAACGCATGGCCAAAATATTGGTCATCGACTGCCAGCGCTCTCTGGACCGAGTCTCCTGCGATCGACGAAGTAACTGCACGCCTTGTTCTGGTGCATCTGAAATCAACAACCCACTGCGGAACAACATCCCTGCAAACTGGAACAGTTCGCCGATGGATATTTTTTGCGGCGAGAATCGATATTCGAAATCGCGTTTAATACGATCCGGACTTGTTTGCCCGTCTAGCATTTGCAACAACGCGTATTCTTCTACCTCAAAGCGATAATACTTGAGGCTGAGCGGATCTTTGACGACCCAGTAGTTGCGACCTTGATAGGTCTGGCATTCGGCATGCAGATCTTTACGAACTGATAAACGCAATGGCCTACCGTTACTAGAAGCCATTGCGTTTTGTTGATTAGTTTCGTGACCCACGTGCTATCGTCCGAAAATTCGTCGGAAAAACTAAACGTTAGTGAGTGCCTGAACCAGAATCCCGTGTTGCGGATCCCTCGTTACCGTCCGCAGACCCTTCGTTAACGGCTACATGTGCTATTTTCGTTTCAAAGCCGCTCTCGTCCAACCATTTTTGCCAAGCAAGTGCAGTGTCGTCTGAAGCCAACTCGATCGTCCGCCACTCCGGGCAACTAAAAGTCGCATCCGTATGACCATCGTGGCTGGCAGTTTTGATTTCACAACCAATCAACGTCAACGTATTCAAAATTTTCTGTGCGGCTTCTCGATCGTGCAGGTGAACTGTACGCGCCCGAGGCATTTGATACGTCACTGTAGGTCGCAGAGTGTTTTTCAGTGGATTCACAACAACGATTTCCATGCCTTGGGTCTCACACCAAGTAGACCATTGGGATTGAAGCGTGTGTGTCTTGACCTTCATCGAGTGCCATTCTGGGCAACGAAATTTGATATCGATGTGATCTCCATGTTCGCTCGTATCTACTTCACAGCCGATTCGTTTAAGTGTCGCAGCTGTTTCAGTGGCTTCTTCACTCGACGCCGTGTGTACAGTTTTCCATTCAGTCGCTCGATAGCCAACAATTTTGGCAGAACTAGAAATCTGATTGGCCTGAGGAGAACGATAAGTGCTCGACTGTGCTGAACCGCCGTTGCCGGAAGCACGCGCTACAACATATTGATTCGATTGGCCCGTCGCAGTTTCAATCATAAAACAAGTCAACGCGACAGACGAAATAGCGGCAAAAACAGAAACGATAGTTTTCATGATTGGGTTCCAATAACGGTTTGTTTTACATGCCTATTCAATATAAAACTTTGGCAATGCAAGCAACCCGAGCCTACAAAATTCACGAGATACCGTGCTAGCAGCTTTCGTTTTCGCAACCAACACACGTACTTAATCGAATCTGAAATATTCGGTCGCTGTACCGAAATGTGCCGGTCGGTCTTCAGAGTAAACCGGTAGAGCGGCATTTGAAACGCAGGCTAACCCAAAGATCGACTTCTAGACATTTGATATAGCTGAGTTCGCCAAATTTCGGGCTAAGCTATCTATCGGCGAGCTTGAATGATTGGCGGATGTGACTTTCGCGAGGTACTTTCAGCATTTTAACTTTCCCTTGGACGTTCGCATTCCTGCACCTAACAACTACAAAGCAAGGCCAACCGTCCCTGATTTTGCGAAACTTAGCTTGGATGTCGCTAGATACAACCAGTGCTTGTCAAACTGCCCAATCACACTATACTGACGGCCTGATAAAGCGGCACTTCTTAACCGCAAACCATTTTAGCGTGAAAAGCATGAACGCCGGGCCGAACAACATTCCAAATCCTAATGACGGCAACAAAGGCCCTAAGTTCGCGTCAGTCAATATGGACGCCAAATCGCTGCCAAAAATCATTAGCTTCGAATCCCTATCGCGATGTGGCGACGAAATCTGGATCGAAAACAACGGTCAAATCTACCGCTTGCGTCGCACCAAGCAAGGCAAACTGATTCTGACGAAATAACCGGTTCTTTCTGTAACGTTCATATTACGCCGCTCAACTAGCTGCCGAATAAATTCCCAAATCCCTTGAACAAATCGAACGACGGAAGCTTGGTTGACTGTTCGGATCGCTGGATGTCCAGAAAGCCGTGAACTGAAAATTGCGATTCCGCTTTTGACACTTCAACCTTCAGTCCGCGGAACCAAGTTAAAAAAGGTGCGACGTGATCGGCCGGTAAGACGGGGTTGATAAACGATGGCCACATCGAAGAGATCCAGATTACCCGACCCGACAGAGTCTTCACCATTTGGTACTCACCGCCTAACGAACAAACGAGCTCCGCATCTAACATTCGCTGCATCACTAGGCTGGCTTCTTCGGGAGAGATCCGAAACTGTTGAACGGCCAAATTCAACATCTGTATATTCGAAATGGACGTCTCCCATGCGCGCCGGTAATTGACAGTGTTTGCCCACTCTTTCAATTTTGATTTCGATAGATCTTCAACTGATAAACGAATTTGAGCGGGACGTTCTGAATCGACAATCTTTAAGTGTTGTTTTAGATTTTCCAGCCGAAACTGATCGAAAGACAGCACCGAGAACGAATTCCATTGCAGGCGCCATAGTTGAAGTAACCGGCTATATGTATACCCAAACTGGTCAGGCTGCCCACCCAATGCTGGCATCCAATTGATGTACCCAGGGCTCGGCCAAGACCCTAAATAACCAGGAGTTTCTTTCAGCGTACGAAGCGCGCCCATTCGAGAAGAAGGTTTAAGTTTGACTTGAGGACTGAGGGCATCCTGAACACCTGCAAAAACTTGGTGCGGCGGGACTTGCGGATTTAAGTCTCCTCCTTTCATGCTGGCTTGCAAGGAGATAATGTCCCCCGGAGGCGTGTTGATTTTCTTTCGTAACGGTGGGCCAAGCATCGACATTAGCCAGCCGTATTTTTCAGCACCAAAAGGTGCCAACCGAGCGTCAAACACCACTCGCTCAATATTGTCTTCTAGCTCGAAGCGTTTGATCACAACCAGCATTGGGTCCAGCGACTTTATTGAGTCTGCAAAAAAAGTGGCTCGTTCGTTAAACCACTGAACTTCTTCTGCCGTAGCCGTGTTTAGTGTCAAGTCAGGAATTGGAGTGAAAAATCCACGCAGTCCTCTGATCGAATCTGTCCATTGCTCACCGTCAATTTTGAAACTGCCACCATCAGGACGATAACCAAAGCCTTCTGGTAGGTAGCCAGCATTGACCATGTCATCGATCGACATTTGCCCGTGACCCTCGTTGTTTGCAGCGAGTTTACCAAGTTGTAGTAAAATCATGTCCGTCGCAATTCGATTGCGACGACGAAGTTCAAGTTGATACTGCGGTGTGAGCAGGTTTTGGAAAAAACGAGTAGACGCGAACACAAAAATCGTATCATCACGATCAAGGGGCATGTTGAAACGTGCAAACCGAAACTCGTCGGATTTCTCCAAGTTGCCATTGCCCTGACTGGCTTCTAAAAATCGCTTTGCAAGCATCAGCGACGTTGTGAACAAGTGGCAATCTTTGGCGACCACGTAAAACGATCGGTAGCGATTGTCTGGTGTTGAGAGGAATTCGACAGTGTGTCCGCCGACCTCTATTTTCTCAATCACCGCACCGATGTCTTGATGTCGCTTGGCAAACGCGGCTCTCTTTCTTCGCAGATTGTTGTCCAGCGTCTCACTATTTTTTGCGTGCAGCATCACTCCGACAGCCGAGCCGGTATCAAAATAAGTATCCATCCCGATCACGGCGACATCATCGATCAGCCGACCACCGAATAAATCGTCAAACCCTGAATTCTCCAACGCCAGTTGATCCAGAAACTTTGATTGGATTCGGTAGCGAAAACCACGGGCTTGAATCATACGGCTCAAATCACCACCAAACTCCTCCATTAATCGTTTGAGCCATAACTGGTTTCCCCAAGTGCCAAATCGGAGGTAAAAGCACTCTTCGGGTACACACTGTGCCATCGGTTCAATATCGATCGCTTCCGGCAAGTTTTCTACTTCGACAGGCGTCCAATTGATCGGTGCCGGCACCGGCTGATCGACTGGTTGAACTTGTACGCCCTGCGTCATCAGATCGTTGATAGTGTCGATTCTTAATGATTCGACATCGAACATCAGCTGGAAAGTCTGCAACAACGGATCACGGTTTTTTTTGCGTCGATCGGTAGCGATCAAACCAAAACGTTTTCCGATCAAGTTCTTCAAATACGCATGCAGAATCGGCGGATAATCTCCAGATTTGATTTGTGCATCCACCACACGGTTAAACGACTGCCACCATTGTTTGACTCGGCGATCAAACTGCCGCGGCCGCACAAACTCAACCGGTACCACGACCGTGGCTTGCTGCGATCCCACAACTGAAATCGTCAACGGAGCTTCACCTTGGAATAAAAACCAAACTGTGTGTACGTCGGTTGGTTCACTGGATTGCTTACCAATAATCGACTCCATAAACGCCTTAAATGCAGAATTGGCAACAACCGGATACAAAATTCGACGCTGAGCATCGTCGATCAAAATTGCTCCGGTACGGTCGAGCATCGCGTCACTGGAACTCAAACGAAAAGTGACCTTGCCAACACCGTACGGCAACCCAGCAAATGCTTCGGCTTTTAGAACCACTGGTTGGCTATTGGCCAATTCGGCAACCGCAATCGATTGTTGGACGGTCGACGGAGTAGCGGTGGGTGCGGGTTGCGCACTGGGATCAGGCACCGCAGGTTGCTGCGGCGATGAAGGTCGAGAATCCGGCGCCGCTGCTTGATCGCCAGGCGCCGATTGCTTGGGTGGTGAGTAACGATTGCTTTGAGCCGCACAGGGGGTGTTTGGCACCATTGCCGCAACCAAAAGCACAACGCAAGCATAACCGGTTATGAAAATTTGTCCTGATCGAGTGACTCGGTTCATGATCTTAACCAAAGTTCAGCATTGATATTGAATTTGTGGTTGCCTATAGCGGCGAAAACAATTCACGTTATTTGACGTCAGCGTTAGTCGTCAAACTCGTCGGCATTTTATCATTGAAAGGCGAACGAACGAAAGGTGACCAACGAAAAACGACCTAAGCATCTCGCCTGTAAACACAACTGATTTAATTCAGCTGCAAAATCTGTCATTGAAAACGTTGCTTGTTACCGTGTAATAGATCACCTTATTTTTCAGCCATTATCGATTGTGAGACTCTTCAGTCAGACTAGATATAGGCAATTAGGCTTGTTTCAGAAAATTACGGAACTTCTGCGTTCCTAGCGTATATATAGTCTTTGTTGGCTGTGGGTTCCTAACACATGATGATGCCACTTCAATACTCTAGTAAAACAAATTCAACCAACATTCGACTCACCTTGGTTTTATCTGCGACCTAAAGAAACTAAATGCTGTATTTTAAAAAACACGTTTTGAGCTTGGCTGTATTAGTACTACTAACGACATTCACCTCAACAGTACTTGCTCAACACTCTCACGATCCTTTGGTCGATCGGAAACCCGATTCGAGCCGCGAAAGCGTCCACCGCGAAGGACTGCATGTAAACCCAGTCCCAACCTACGCGATTGTCGGAGCGGTTGTACATCGTACGCCGACTTCGGATCCACAAGTTGAAACGGTATTGGTATCCGATGGAAAAATTCTAGCCATCGGACCAGACATCGAAGTCCCAGCGGGTTCACGGCGACTCGACGTGACCGGGCATCACCTGTACGCTGGTTTTATCGATGGGTTCACCGAAACAGAAGTTTCTTTTGAGTCAAAAACAGGGACCGCGTATTGGAACGATCAAGTGCGGTCGCAGGTGTCCGTTTCTCAGGATCTGGATTTTTCAAAAATCGCTGCTAGCGGGATGCGAAGTGCTGGGTTTACCGCAGCACTCATAGCTCCTGCCAAAGGCATTGTGAAAGGGAGTTCTGCCCTACTGCTACTTGGATCGGACAACAGTAATCACGCGGTCATCCGCTCCAACGTCGCTCAACATTGCCAACTGACCACGACTCAAAATCGCGGCAGTGGCTATCCAAACTCGCCTATGGGGGCCTACGCATTGGCTCGGCAAGCGATGTACGATTCCCAGTGGTACCGGGACGCCAATCAAACCGCCAAAGCAAACCTCACCGTCCAACGCCCGGAAAACAACCAAGCGCTGGCGGCCTTGCAACCAGTCATTGCTGGCAATCAGCCGGTCGTTTTTGAAACTTCGAACGAATTATTTGCTTTACGTTCGGTGCGATTCGCAAACGAATTTGGATTGAATGCAATTTTGCTGGGTAGTGGAAACGAGTATCGCCGGATCAATGAGATCAAGGCGACCGGGCGTCCAATTATATTACCGCTGAACTTTCCGAATGCTCCTCTAGTGTCGTCGCCCGAACTCGCTCGCAACGTTGATCTTGAAACGCTAATGCATTGGGACCACGCACCGAGCAACCCTGCGGTTCTTGAAGCTCATGAGATGACTTTTGTTTTCACTACCAAAGGCCTGAAAAACAAAAAGGATTATTTAAAGAACATTCGTAAGGCGGTTAAACGCGGGCTTTCAAAATCCGCCGCGCTACATGGTTTAACACTTGGCGTTGCAGAACTCTATAAGGTTGACGATCGCCTGGGCACGGTCCAGCAAAACAAAATCGCTAACTTCACGCTGCTCGACGGCGATTTGTTTGCCAAGTCAAGCAAAATCGTGAGCGTCGTGGTTGACGGGCGCTATTTTGATTTTGGACATCAACACCAATCCAAAGGCTTAATCGACGGCGCTTGGAAAATCGAAAGCAAAAACCAGAAACTGTCCAAGCTCAATCTGGTATTAGAAAAAAACAAAAGTTCGTTGACCGGATATTTAATTGACGCCAAAACACAGCGGAAAAAGAACCAACAGAAAGACGTTGAAGACGCTACCGATTCAACCGACAGCCAAGAAAAGAAGAAGCAATCCGCCAGGATCAAGATTAAATCATTGAAACAGGCCGACGGTCGAGTGACCGGTACCTTCACATTGCCTGACGATGATAACCAAGGCGTCTATTTGTTCACGCTATTGTTCGCTGAGGATGAAACGGGCATCGGCCAATTGACCGATCCACAAGGCCACGTTTCAAGCTTCTCTCTGAAGCCGGTCGACGAATGGGCTCGTGAAGTCAATGGTCACAAGCATCAAAAAACGGATGAAGATGACTCAAAGCCCGAGAGTGAATCGGAAGCCGATCCCGATTCAAATGCTAAAACAGACGACCAACAATCCGACACAGACGAATCAAACATGCCAACCGATGATAAAGCGTCACCCAAGCAAGCGCTTTCTGAGGTTTCCTTTCCTGTAGCGTTTCCACTGGGTGCTTACGGAGTTGCTGGTACTCCGGACCAGCCGAAGACCGTTTTAATCAAGAACGTTACGATTTGGACGTTGGACAAAACTGGCAAGATTGAAAACGGAGCGATTCTTTTCGGAAACGGCCAGATCCAGGCAGTCTTAGATTCAAAAGCTGAACCCCCGTTACCAGAGGCTGATTTGGTAATCGACGGGCAGGGCGGTCATGTGACCCCTGGCCTTATCGATTGTCACTCTCATATGGCGACCGACAGCGGTATCAATGAGAGCGCTCAATCGATCACGGCAGAAGTTCGAATTGGTGACATGATTGATCCAGACGACATCACAATCTATCGGCAATTAGCCGGAGGTGTGACAGCAGCCAACATTTTGCATGGTTCGGCCAATCCAATCGGTGGACAAAACCAAGTCATTAAATTGCGTTGGGGCGCCAACGAAGAAGAAATGAAATTCCAAGACGCACCAGCGGGCATTAAGTTCGCCCTCGGAGAAAACGTCAAACAAAGCAATTGGCAAAAACCAACCAACCGCTATCCGCAAACTCGGATGGGGGTAGAACAACTTATTGATGATGCATTTAACGCAGCGAAAGACTACCAACGACGCTGGAAAGACTATCGTCGCAATCGAACCGGTCTACCGCCGCGACGTGATCTCGAATTGGATGCCTTAGCAGAGATCTGCAATGGCGACCGTTGGATTCATTGTCATAGCTACCGGCAAGACGAAATTCTAGCACTGCTGCGAACTTTGGAATCGCACGACATCACAATCGGTTCCCTTCAGCATATTTTGGAAGGCTATAAAGTCGCCGACCAGATGGCCAAGCACGGCGCGATGGCTAGTTCTTTTTCCGATTGGTGGGCCTACAAATACGAAGTAAAAGATGCGATCCCCTACGCTGGAGCTTTAATGCACGACGCCGGTTTGGTCGTCTCGTTCAATTCCGACGATAACGAACTCGGTCGACGTTTGAATCAAGAAGCAGCCAAAGCCGTACGCTACGGTGGAGTAGACGAAGTCGAAGCAATGAAGTTTGTAACGCTCAATGCAGCCAAACAACTTCGCATTGACGACAAAGTCGGTTCACTCGAGCTCGGCAAACACGCGGACCTTGTCCTTTGGTCTGGCCATCCGTTATCCAATTTATCTAAAGTTAAACAGACATGGCTGGACGGCCGCAAGTACTTTGATATTACCGAAGACCAACAACGCCGCAAGAAAAACCAACACCAACGCAATGCTTTGATACAAAAGATTTTGACGTCTGGTGCAAAAATGGAAGCCAAAAACAAGAGCACGACCGACCCGGCTAAGCTTTGGCCACGTCACGACGAATTTTGCGGGCACCATGATCACGGTGACAATCAAGACCACTCAAATCAGCAGCATTCACAGCAAGGAGCCAACCATGAATAAATTTACAGGTGTCGCTGCTGCCTTACTGGTAGCCATTGCAATATTTCCATACTCGCTCAACGCCCAAGAAATTCCTGGTGCAGCACAGCAAAATCCAATCGTTTTCACTAACGCAATCCTGCACCCAGTTGATTCCGAAACCATCGATCAGGGAATGTTGCTGATCGAGGACGGTAAAATCACCGCGATCGGAAAGAAAGTGGAAGTCCCCGAGGGAGCAGAAACGATCGATCTAAAAGGCAAACACGTTTATCCAGGATTGTTTGAAGCACATACGCGTATGGGTTTGACCGAAATGTCAGCCGTTCGAGCGTCCAACGACTATCGCGAATCTGGTACCGTCAATCCGAACGTCAAGGCACTGGTTTCAATCAACCCCGATAACGTAATCATTCCGGTGACTCGATCCAATGGAGTTTTGTTTGCGTTGGCAGCGCCATCAGGCGGTTTGATTGCGGGAAAGTCAGCCGTAATTCAGTTAGATGGCTGGACTTACGAAGACATGTCTATCAAGGCGGAGGCGGCGATGCAAATCGACTGGCCATCGCAAAGCCTTTCCTCTAGGCAACGCGCCAGAATGTCTGCCAAGGATGCTCAAGCAGCGGTTAAGACACAGGCGAAACGACTACAAAAGCTAACTGAGTTTTTTGCGGCAACAAGAAATTACCGCGATGCTAGAAATGCCCCAAATTCGTCGCAAAACTACGATGCTCGTTTGGATGCAATGATTGATGTTGTCGGAGGTAAAATACCAATGATGGTCGAAGCCAATGGTGCGGCAGAGATCCAATCGGCGGTGAATTTTTCAGTTCAAGAAAACGTAAAACTGATCATCTTAGGGGGTTACGACGCGGACGAATGTATCGAACTGCTGAAGAAATACGATGTGCCAGTGGTAATCGGTGCGGTTCATCGCATGCCTAAACGACGGTCGGATGAATACGATCGTGCCTACACATTGGCGGCGAGACTTCACCAAGCGGGCGTACGATTTTGCATTTCAGGAACTGAGCGAAGCAAGACTTGGAACGCTCGCAATTTGGCATACCACGCTGCGACTGCGGCCGCCTTTGGCCTGCCAATCGATCAAGCGATTCGTTCGATAACTCTTTCTCCAGCAGAGATTTTTGGCGTTGATGATCAACTCGGTTCGCTAACCGTTGGCAAAGACGCTTCGTTGATCGTAACCGACGGCAACCCTTTGGAGATTCGCACCAACGTTTTGATGGCCTATTTACAAGGCCGTGAAGTCGACCTTTCCAACCGACAAAAACGACTCTACAAAAAATATCAACTAAAGTACAAACAACTTGACGCCCAGAAAAAGTAG
>CAZHCH010000096.1:0-12012 GCA_964530985.1 uncultured Pirellulaceae bacterium
TGCTCTTTCCGCTGCCGCTGCGGCCGGTGATCGCGACGATTTGCTGCCGAGGGATTTGCAGGGAAATGTTTTTTAGGTTGTGCGTGCGGGCACCGGTGATTTGGATGAAGCCAGCCGACGTCGCCTGCTCGCGCGTTGGCGAAGACGTATTACTCATTGGCGGCACCTTGGGCGGTCAGTACCAGCCGACGTCGACCGCCATGGTTGCGATGTTCGCAGAGGTAAATGCCTTGCCAGGTCCCCAGTTGCAAACGGCCGTCGGCGATTGGCACCGAGACGCTCGATCCAAACAGGGAGGCCTTCACGTGGGCAGGCATGTCATCTGGCCCCTCACAAGTGTGGGTGAATGGAGAGTCTTCGGGACACAGTTGGTTAGCAGCGGTTTCCAGATCCACTCGCACGTCGGGGTCCGCATTCTCATTGATCGTTAGGCTAGCTGAGGTGTGTTGGATGAATACATGTAGGATTCCGATACGGATATCTCGAAGTTCCGGCAGCTCTGCTAAAATGCCCGGTGTGATCAGATGAAACCCTCGTGGTTTAGGCTGAAGGGTGATTGCTTTTTGGTACCAGAGAGACAAGTTTGTTCCAGTTTTGTGGGTAAAGTTAGGAAATGGGAGATTGGTTGTTGGTGAGTGATATTATGTATCTGACAGCAGATTTTTCTGATTCTCTGTGCTTCAATTCACTCAATGGTAGCAGTTGAGCATGGTTCTGATAGCGCGGCATACAATCAGCTGTTTGCATCAAAAATCAGCTTGTTCCAAGTAGATTCCAAGTAATCAATGAGGTTTATTGGCATATGCTGGCTACATTAGTGGCACATTAACTCGGTAATAATCGTCATCTAATCAAGCTCTTTCGGGACGGCGGAATCCTTGGCGTCATGTTCACCCTTAAGTATGTGTTGGGGTGGTGATTCTGCCTTGGTGTGATTGCTAAATTTCTAACAGTCTATTTGGTGTGAGAGGACTTGTTACAAACGTACAGCGACATTTTAAAGTCAGTTGGGTGTCAAAAAATATCGACGCTGAGCTTGCCAACGGCAATGCCAAAAGTGTTTTACGGTAAGATGAAGAAATCAAAATTATTTTCTTGACATCGAACATGCTACGTCAATAATGGGGGCACAGCACCGGAACGTTATCGGAGTCCTGCTGATATTAAATAAGAGTTGAGCTACTTCCCTGAGACTTAAAAACTCAAGCCATTCTGGTTTAACTAATCTGTTTCTTTTAAGCTCAAAGACATTTCTCAAGGTATACGATAGTGAGTAACGCGAAGAAAAATATTACAAACGTATTCGAAGCGATTCTTGAGTACGGGCACGATGAAGATTTCGTCCCGTTTGAATCGGTCGATTTTTCCGCTACGGACGCGCCAGCCGGATCGGATGAAAAAATTGAAGCCCTCCGCAGACGAGTTCTCAAAGGTCAGCCACTTTGGCATCAAGAAGATCGAGAAGATTACAGTGGTTTGACTGGAGCTGTTCGCCCACGCGAATAGACAAGCAGTCGTACTTGAAATTATAAAACGCTCGTCATTTGACGAGCGTTTTTTTTTGGCACGGACTGCTCTCTGACCAGTCGCCAGTAGATGCTAGCGAGTAAAGCTCGATTTCTGGACTAGTTTAGTGATGACGCCGGTAGCGATCGTGCTTTGTGTTGTGGCTTGTCGATGTCATTGCCACTGGCGAACGCATTTCGGTTAGCCGTTAAACTGTCGACACCGACCGTAAACAACGGGTTCCTCTTGACCGAGGGCGTTTGTTTTTCTATTGTCCGGCATGCTGCATCTAGGACCAAAACATAAAATCATTGTTGGGCTGTGGGGATTGCTTGTCCTATTGTTTTCTATCAGCAATAGTTTGCAACTGTTGGCCCAGACAAGTATGCAAGATGCTGACGTGGCTAGTGGCGAACAGATCTTGGTGTTGAAGAATGGTCAGATGTTAGTTGGTCGCATCGAACAAGACGCGGCTTCGTTGATCGTGCATGTGCGGCAAGGTAGCCGTTTGGTGATTGCCAAAAGCAAGGCAGAGTTCGTTTGTAATTCAAAATCAGAAGCGTTTTGGGGCAGGTCTGCTCGGATTCGTGCTTCTGATGTTGCGCAGCAAGTGGATTTGTTTCGCTGGTGTTTACAGCACAAACTGTTTGAACACGCTGAAAGTCAATTTAACATCCTGATGAATAGTGATGTTTCTGCCGCAGAACTCGATTCGCTGAATCGTCAACTTATGGTGTTACGAGCCAGCCAAGTCAGAGAACAGCAACGAAAAATCGCGGAAGCCTCAAAAGCCAATCCGTCTAACGCAGCTGGTTCATCGGACCGGGGTCAGCGTTTATCCAAGACCATTCCTAACCTGCAAGTTGCCGATACGATAGTAGACGGAATGGTTCAGCAAGCTAGTTTCTCGGCACCGGTTAAGCGACCTAGTGTCGCAACGCCATCGCTGACACCATTGCCCAAGACTGAGAAAACCAATGAACGCAGTTTTTCAAAAGTCGCCGCTATTCCCGATTTGAAAAAAAGTCATCGCTTGGGGACCGTTGCCCCTGTCGCGATCGATCCTTACGATCCCGCAAGCTTCAATGCTGAAACCGCTCGTCGCAAAACATCGCAATAATTCGGTTGTTTTTGCCTGTCAAATTCAGAATGAATCACGTAGACCAATGACACAGCTGTTCTACAAAGCTGGCCGAACCGTCTCTTAACCAGCCATCGAGTTGCGATTGTTCCTTGAGTTGTTGGCCACGTTGCGGTGGGATCACAAAGAATCGGCAGTCAACGTCAGATAATGCAGACATGTCGCCCCATAGTTTTTCGAATTGAGCCACAGGAAAAACATCTTCTTGTCCGTGGCCCCAGCGATTTTTCACGTCCTTGAGCGTAATGTAGGTGGGCATTTTTTGACTCAACTGCCGCACGGCTTGTTCAACCTTTGCTTCGTCGTTGAGATCTTCGCGTTTCAGTTGAAAAGTATCGAGCAAGCGATCGATCGTGATCCAAGTCGTCAAAGAGTTGTAATAGGTCAGTTTGAATTCGTCTTTTTCGTCGGGCATGGCAAGCCCTTCAACCAGACGCGGACGACCGTTGACCAGGGCCAAGCCACCACCACGATCCTCTAGTCGGCGCTCGATCACTTCAAAACTCAGGCAACCGTCTTGTTCGATATGCGTGCCTAGTAGCGCTGGGTCGACGGTTGCCCCGAGCGTGTCGATATTGTGCAGCATCAAGTACTTCAACTCAGGCTGCTGCTGTAGCATCTTATGTAGTACGCCGTTTCGCAGCATATTCGGAATCTCGTACCAGTGACCGACCGGGTGTAGGCATTGCATTGGTGCGTTTTCACGGTAGTCAGTGCCTTCGCCAGATTGTTGGGCCCATCGAATTAATGCTGCTCGTAGGCTGTCCTGGACTTTCTGTTGCTGTTGGTCCAATACTTTCTGGGAAACTTCTTGCCAAGCAAATTTCAAATCGCGAACCATCGGCACCGACCGCAGACCAACATAGCAACCTGGTGATAGCAGGATCCGTCCAGGGTAGTTGTAGTTGTTAACATCCCTCAAATGTTCTTCGATTGGCTGATGAGTCATGTAGCCGGTCGTGATCACGTGCGGCATTGCTTTGTCGGGACTTGCAAACTCAAGTGAGATTTTTGCGCTTTTAGCCAAGTGGACTTCAAGGAAGCTACGGTGCTGACCGTTCAACTGAGCGAACGGGTGCAGTCCCTTTACCACGCCAGCCCCTTGGGTCCAGCGACTACCGACCCCAGCGGCAAGCGTCACCATAGCAACTTCTCCGGCCGCAATCGCGGCTTGTCCACAGGCAACCGTGGCTGCATCTAGCTCGCCCGGCAAACGACAGTCAATGACGTGTTCGCTCTGTACGTCTTCCAGCGATGTGCTGGGCGGCAAACGGTTTTGCGACAAACCGAATCGGCCAGATTTCAAATCCGATTGAATTTGTTCGTGCAGCTCACGGTCAAAACCGAATCGCGCCAGCAGTTCATCCAGTGAAATTTCACGCTGTTCATTCGTTTTGCGGCCCGGAAGAATGCTTTCAACTAACTTCGATAGCACGGGCGATTGAGTGTCATCGCGGTACTCACTTCCCAGTTGCTCCAGTTCGCGGCGGACCATTGGCGGCAGTTCGCGTGCGTCGTGTTTCAGCCATGCAGGGACTTGCAACGTGTAATACTCAATCGGCATTCGTGCTTTTGAGCCTGCTTGCATTTCGCACCAAGTGCCTCGGTCGTTGATTTCAAAATCGTAAACTACGGGGGTCATCGCAAACGGTAAGCGGCTTTCCATGTTGGTTTTGGTTTCAGTCATTGCGGTTTGCAACCAAACCTTGGCTTCTTCTTTCACCTGGGGGGCGAAAATAAAGCCCATGCCACCACCAGCCATGCCGCCGAGCATCCAAAAACCCCAGAACTGGTCGCCCCAATGATCTTCGCATTGTTTAATCAGCGAATTGGTGAACAGGTTCGTACACCAGGGGATGATTTTCTGGAGAGGCCCAAAGAAGTTTCGTTGGGTAGCAGCGCCGATGGCTTTGATGTCGCCTTCCATCAATCCGCGGGTGATTTCGTCAAGGATCTCGATGGCTTCCTTGCGGGCCGCCCATTCGTCGGGACTCCGCAGCAAATATTTTTCGGTCACCATTTCTAAAATCGGACCGACATTCTGGGCCATTCCGCCATGCACTAACACCAGCGAGTCTTGGAGGGCTTGTCGAGTTTTCGGTGAGATTTCTTGTTCGGTAAACACCCGATGAGTGGGCAGTAGTCGGCCTCGACTGACACCATGTTCGGGATCGTTTTCGGTGGCAGCACTTCCGCAAATCAATTTGATTCCCGGCCACACACCGCCGGAGTCTTGCCAGCCACCGCCAGAACCGCCAATCCATTCGCCCAAGATTGCTCGGGCGGCAACGATACGTCGGTCGGATTCCTTCAGTCCACCCGTCAAAGCGCTGACTTGCCCAGTGGCTCGCATACAAACCGAAATCAGGCTGCCTAGCAGGTTGGTTGAAACCGCCAGACGCGAGCCTTTGGGGATGTCGTTTACTTTCGATACAATCTCCAAGCCCATTCCTGGGCCTACCAAACGCCGCAGTAAACTCTCAATGTTCTGCCCACAGCCTTCCATTCCCGGCGGCACAATCCCAGCAGCGATGACGGCGGCCTTCAGAAGTCCCAGATAGTCTTTCGCAAAGTCAAACACTTCTGCGATCGTATGGATTTCAGCCGACGCATTCAAATCCGTACTGGTGAGCTTCAAGATCGGTTGATCAATCACTCGCAAATAACATTCGATCGGCGGTCGTGGTTCTTTGTCGCGGCCCATCAAACCCAAGTTGACCGATGCGTTGATTACTTTTGCTCCGTCGGGAAAATCCATGCCCAAAAAGAAAATGTCGCTCCACGCACTGTGTGTAAAATCCATTCGCACGGCAGTGGTTTCTTTAAGCACTGGATAAGAAACATCATCGGGGGCCTTTTGCAGCAATTCCGAACGCAAACGCAGCGGGTGGTCGAAGGGATGCCCGGTACGGAACATCCATTGATTTCCAAAAACGGTACGAACGCTTTTTCGAACCTGATCGGCAAGGGTTTGGAAAGCAAACTCATGGTACGACTTGGCCAAAGCACTTGAGAGGCCATTACAAGGGCCCGTGTTTTTTTGGCATCCTAATAGTTCGTCAATCGCTTCGACAAACCGGCGTTCGAGCAAATGCTGAAAAGCCGAAAACGGAATGCTACCGGAATGAGATTTGTCGAATCGGTTGGGAAGATGGTATCGATGGATCGAAAACAGAAAAAACAACGCTCGAACACGGTGGTACAGGTTGTCGGTGTTTCGCCAAAACAAATCCAACGCAGCACAATGATCTAGTAACATTTGCAGGGTCGCGTTTTGGCAGATTTCGTCCAGCGCTAAATTGCGTACCGCGTCATCCTGAGAGCAAATGATTTGCACCAGTCGATTATCGTCCGTGATTGATGAGGTCATCTCTAGTTTTCTTTCCGTGATGTAGCAACCAGTTCCAAAACTTGGGTGAGAATGTCGTCTCGGTCGTCCCCAGAAAGCGCGAGGGCTAACTGGCTTTTTAACATGCCATACTTGACGCCGATATTAAAACGGGTGCCGGCAACCTCGATCGCTAAATAGCGTTCGCGTTGAGCCATCGCATGCAGCGCAGGCGTAAGCTGTACGGATTCGGTTGTGTGTTTGATTTGTTCCCCCAGCACATCCATAATTCCCGGCGTCAGTACGTGGATCGCAGACAAGCATAGATAATGACTCGAACGCAATCCCGCCACAATCAGTTCCTGTTCGGCCTGAGTTGGAGTTGGTTTTTCGATTGCCATTTCGACACTGTAGAGGTCATCGCGATTGCTAACCGGGCGAGCCCCAACGGTTCCAAAAAACGGCAGCAAATTCTCGCGAGTCTCTTGAACCGACGATACGATGCAGTTTTCTTGGTTGGCCACATCGACGACCTGTTTGGCGCAACGCCGACTGTTATGACTAATGAAAACGTGGTCGCTAACCATGTGCAAAAACGATTCATTACCAACAAAATCTTTCGCGCGGTATATTGCATCACCGTAGCCGCGCGGATTGGTTTGTTCGATAAAAGTTAAGCGACTGGCATGCGGCCCAGCGGCGCGAGTGTAGTCGCCTGAAGTGCCGGGGCAAATGATAACGCAAATTTCTTCGGCACCCGCTTCAATGGATTCTTCTAAAATCAATTCTAGCGTGGTTTTGGACTGGCCCTGTTGGTCTACGATCCGTTGCAGTGGTAGAGCTTTTTGATTTGGCGCAGCGGCGGTAATGACGGCTCGACGAATGATCATCAAACACTTTCAGTTCTAAGTTTGAGATTGAAGCGCATGTGAAAACGAGCTTTCGGTTTCTAGTGCCGCTTCTCTGGCGATCGGTTTGAATTGTCCAGTCTAATAACCCGGCTTGCCTTTACTTCGGTCGTGTAAGCGAACCAAGTAGGTTTTGCTTACCAACAATCGCCACAACCGCTATAACCGGTAATATCTCCAAGGTAAAAGTACGCCACGACCGAGTCACCGGGTGGCATTAAGGGTAGGCCGAGTGTGACTACATCTGGATCGAAGCGTATTTCACGACGTTCGTAGAGCCCTTGCTCAACTGCTTCGATTTGATCGAGTAACCGAAGGCAATTCTGGTCAACCCGGTAGATCTCGCCTTGTACCTGAACGCCGTACCCAAGTTCGACTTCTACTAAACCTGGATAGTCGCCCAAGTCGTACATCTGGTAATCGTCGGTCGTGGTAGCCGAGCCTACAAAACTCTGGTCGGCAAGAACGTGGTTGCGTTGGTGACCTCGTTTGAGTGTGCCGTAGACGAATACGAATTCGAATGATTCGTCGAGCGGATTAGTTGATGGCGGTTCCATGGCGGGTCGCATATGCGCTGGGATCTCAAAGTGGTTGGTTTACACGGCAAGTTTTCAGAAGACAAAGCAACGTTTGGGCGACAAGTTTGTGATGATAGCGTGTAATAAAAATCACTTAAAGATTGTCTTTTTAATGATGAATATTGTTTCATCGGCTCAAAATTCAACGACTGGGCAAGGTCGGCTTTCGCCCATTGGAAACGACGATTATTGTACTCTTAGTGAGGGTCGTGCAAACCACGCACGTATTCTTCGCCAAAACTTTGGCCTTGAGATTCCAGACGGAGTCTTAAGAAAAACTAGTCGGCCATTGTTGCGGCCTGTATCGTTATGAAAATCATTCGAGAATTGTCAAAAATGAATCGTTATTGTTTGTCACTGTTTGCGTTTGGAATTGGCTGTTGCTTGTTTTTATCACTGGTGTTTTCGTCCAGTGTCATCGTCGCGCAGCAAACTGAAATTCAGCAAACCTATACCAAGCGTTCAGTGCACGTAGCGATGCGGGATGGCAAAAAATTATTCACGACGATTTACGAACCCAAGGATCGATCGCGAACTTATCCGATCATGATCAATCGTACGCCTTATAGCACTCAGCCTTATAACGATCGAATGGCGAGGAAGATTGCTCCCTCGATTTTCATGCAGCGAGAGGGGTACATCTTCGTGCATCAGGACGTGCGCGGGCGTTGGATGTCTGAAGGTGATTTCGACAACATGCGCCCCAATGTTGACGATCCAAAACTTATCGATGAAAGCTCAGATACTTACGACACGATCGATTGGCTGTTGGCGAACGTTGAAAATAATAATGGTAAGTGTGGCATCTGGGGAATCTCGTATCCAGGGTTCTACTCGGCTGCCGCTCTTCCGGACCACCACCCTGCTCTGGTCGCATCATCGCCGCAAGCACCGATCTCCGACTTCTTTTTTGATGACTTCCACCATCACGGAGCGTACTTGTTGAGCTATTTTCAAGCGAACAGCACGTTTGGTTTTCAACATAATGGCCCTACATCCCGGCGGTGGTACAGCTCGATCAAGCCCAACCATCCAGACCCTTGGACGTTCTTTATGGGATTGGGGCCGATGAGCGAAGCTGGGCGTTTTCATCGCGATGATTTCTTTTGGAAGCAAATCGTCGCGCACCCAAACTACGACGAGTTTTGGCAGCGGCGAAGTATTTTGCCGCATCTTAAAAACATCAAAACCAACGTCTTGGTGGTTGGCGGTTTCTTTGACGCAGAGGATTTGTATGGACCACTGAACATCTATCAAAATATTGAAAAGAACAATCCTGATACCTTCAATGCGATTGTGATGGGGCCATGGAGCCATGGTGACTGGTCAACGCTATATCCGAGGGCCAAGGTTGGCAAGCTGGCTTTTGGCGAGCGTGTGTCGGAGTTTTATCAGCGTGACGTTGAAGCACCTTTTTTCCGCCACTTTTTGAAGGGCGAAGGACAGAAACCCGATTTTGAGGCTTTGATTTATGACTGTGGTCTTCACACATGGAACAAGTTTGCGAAGTGGCCGCCAGCAGACGCAAAGAAAGTCAAACTACATTTTGGGGCTGACCGGAAACTAACCACGGCTCCGCCAGCTGCCGAAAGCAACGCGTCGACATCGTTTATCAGCGATCCCGGTGACCCCGTACCTTATCGGGCTCGTCAGGATTTGCAGCTGCGATTTACGCCGCGCCCTTACATGTCTGACGACCAGCGGTTCGCGACCAGTCGACCGGATGTGTTGAGTTTTCAAACTGAACCGCTTGAGCAACCGATGACTTTAACGGGTGACATACTGGCTCATTTAAAAGTATCCACGACAGGCACGTCGGCGGATTGGGCGGTCAAACTGATTGATGTGTACCCGCACGATCACCCTTTCGTTCCTGGATCGGACGAGGGCCTGAATTTCGGCGGCTTTCAGCAGATGGTTCGCAGCGAAGTTATTCGCGGCCGCTTTCGAAACAGTTATGAAAAACCAGAGCCGTTTGTGCCGGGCGAGGTTGCCGAAATTAATTTGCCATTGCAGGATGTCTGTCATACTTTCAAGAAGGGGCATCGAATCATGGTGCACGTGCAGAGCACATGGTTTCCTTTGATAGATCGGAATCCTCAAAAGTATGTTGATAATATCTTCGAAGCTAAGCGAGAAGATTTTATTCGCGCGACGCATACACTGCACCACAGTCCAGAAAACCCCAGTTGGATCGAAGTCAAGGTGCGGATGCTAGAAAGCGGCACATCCGGCTCTTAAAAGCGCCAGTGAAACAGTTGGATTAGGTTTAAGGTATTGGGTGGTCATGGATGGAAACTAGCGGACACCGACAAGCTCGGACCTTAACCTTTATTCAAAGGGAGAGCTTTTGAAAATGAAAAGATGTCAGTTTTGCCAATATCCTGTGTTGGACTGCGAATGTTGATCGAGTGCGGCGACTATACCAAGTCGCGATTGATGCTGGAATCGAACCAGGATAGCGCCAACAGTGTATCGCAGAACTTGGTGGACCTAAATGAATTGGCGTCGAATCCGAAAATGTTGCTTTGTCATTGCTGGTGTTGGAATCGCTGGGGTACTGATTGCGTCATGGTTTGTTGGCGGTGCGTTGGTCGCTCCCGCAAATTGCTCGGTCGGCAACCCGCCGTCTGACTTCCCGGCAACCGGCGTCCAAATTGAATCCGACTCGGGAGCGGTACTTGCTGGTTGGCATTTACCACTGCCGAACTCTAAAACCACTGCGATTCTCTTGCATCCACTACGGGGCGACCGACGTTCGATGCTTTCGCGAGCGAGAGCCTTGCAACGAAACGGATACTCGACTCTTTTGGTTGACCTTCAGGCTCATGGAGAATCGATTGGTGAAAACATCACCGTAGGGCATCTTGAAAAGCATGACGTTCGTGCTGCGGTTAAGTTTGTTCGTGACACCGATCCAAATCAGAAGATCGCCATCATTGGTTGGTCGCTAGGCGGCGCTTCCACCGTACTTGCAAGCCCGGACGTTGATGTGATCGTGTTGGAATCGGTATACCCCACTGTGACAGAAGCCGTTCACAATCGAATACAAATGCGATTAGGATTTTTGCACCACGCGATTGCACCACTTTTGCTTGTTCAATTGAATCCTCGCTTGGCTGTATCACCTGACCAGCTTCGTCCAATTGACCATGTTGGGAAAATCCAGTGCCCGATCTTGATTGCGTCTGGAGATTGCGATCAACATACAACGTTCAGCGAAACGAATCGAATGTTTGAGTTAGCCAACGAGCCGAAAAGACTAGTAATATTCAATGGAGCCGGACATGTTGACCTATATGATTATGCCCCAGCAAAATACGAGAACGAAGTCATAGGTTACGTAAATGAAATCATTGGAGACCGTTTCGGCGGGCACGAATAAGCTATGTACGAGCGGAACGAAACAGGGATTGCGAGGGATTTTGAACAGGCGAGGTAACGATGCAGTACGTGTTGAGTCAAAGTGATTGTTGGAGGAATTGGACACCACATTCCAGCCATTTTGTTCGACGTGGTAGATCTGCATTCAATGGCAATTGCGCAACACCAACCAGACGACGGATTAATTCCGCTCCGGCAAAACCAAACACTAACGCTTCTGAAACTTTACGGTTGCTGGTTTGAACAACATGGTCGATCGCTGAACGATCAGCATGGCCACCACAAAATATCCAATGGGCTGCTAAGACCCCGAGGTCGAATTCGGGTGGTCCTAAAAAACAGAATTCTGGATCAATTATTCGAAACCCAGCATCCGTTTTCAACCAGGAGCCTGGGTAGTAATCTCCATGTAACAACACCCCGCCGTCATCGCGCAGGTAAACTTCACCCAATTTAGTCATCGCGTGCTGAACCGAATCATTGGCGAGCAAATTTTGGCTGACGGTGGTCAGCCCATCGCAAACTTCGTTTAGATCGATCAACGGTGGATCGGCTAACGGGATTGAAAAAATGTGTTGGTGGTTGAGAATTCGAAGCGACTTGCAGCCAATTCGCCGTTCACTAGATACCTCGCAATCGTGCAGTTGGCTAACCCAATCTATCGCTAGATTGAATACGTCATCTACTTCCGATTGCTCCGCACGGTGATCGTAAAAGTCAGCATAATCACTGGCTAATCCTAGGTCTTCAAGCACCAGCAGGCGCTGCTGGGGGCTTGTTGCCAGCACCGTTGGCATGGCCGCGTAGACGTCGTTAAATTTCGATACGTTTAAGTAGAAATCGATTTCGGCCAGTATTCGCTCATCGGGCGCTGCAATATCGGGATACTTTTCGACCCAAGGCCGCGCCTGTTTAACAATCACCGATCGTTGATCGGTAGTCACCCGCAACGTCAGGTTCATGTTACCTTCACCGGCCTTGTCGACACTGACGATGGTTTCCGTCGGCTGGCAAACGTTGATTGAAACTAGGGTTTCCAATAACGCCTCAGGCTGTTGGCTGCTTAGTAGTGGGTAGGTAGGTTTAGGCTGTTCGTCGTTCGCAACCATCGCTCGCTTTCAATCGGAAAGGTTTTTTCTGTTGTTGCCATTCTAGCGTTTTTTCTTA
>CAZHCH010000097.1:0-11833 GCA_964530985.1 uncultured Pirellulaceae bacterium
GTCACGTCGGTGTCGTCAACAACTGATCGATTTTGGAAGCTAAAATGGAAGCGGCTTTCGAGGCGTCTTCGCTGCCGGAACATCGTGACAAACAGGCGGTGAATGATTTTTTGCTGCGGTTGCGGATAGTCAGTAAGCAGTCACCGACGGCCTTACAATAACACTACATCCAATATCTAGGACGAATCCGTTTTACAAGCTAGGCAGACCTGTTTAAATGGTAACCCGGCGGGTTACCAAAACACCCAGCTTCAAAACTGATTTGCCCTGACCCACTCTCCCAAAACCTTATTACCCCGACACAGTTTTATGCTCAAGTATCGCGACTTTGTCCCCAAGCAAATCGAAGCACCTGGATTTTTAACACCCGGTGTTCACGAGTCCTTTGACGCAGCTGTCATCGCAGCCAATGATTGGCTGGCCCGTGAAGAGATTCAATTGATCTGTATGGAAACCGTCGTATTGCCGAACATCTGGAGCCGCTGGGAAGAAGGGTCTAGTGATGCCTCAATCGGAACCAGCGGCGAAACTCCCAGCCGCTGGCATCAGTTTTTGCGATGCTGGTACCGCGATTAAAGCCTGCTGACCAGCCATCCAGCTAAGTGCCAGCGAACAAAACAGGAAAGCTTGGCAAAAAACAAGGAATATATGGACTGCTGAAGGGATAAGCTTTCGACACTGCGACACTACAAAAATCGCGTGAAATTCAAAAGTTATTTTGATTTAGGTGAGGCTCTGACGGGATTGAGATGACAACGTCGGACATCGATGTATCCATTTTAGAGCGCCTGCGAAA
Source organism: uncultured Pirellulaceae bacterium (assembly GCA_964530985.1). Taxonomy (GTDB): domain Bacteria; phylum Planctomycetota; class Planctomycetia; order Pirellulales; family Pirellulaceae; genus Mariniblastus. The sequence goes on from CAZHCH010000097.1 coordinate 797, forward strand.
TAGACGATAATCTCACACAAGGGTACTTCAAAACCCCGCTCGCCATCACAGCCTAGACAAACCCACCTGATCCCAATCCCTGCAGCATCAAGGAAACACCGTGAACAGCTCACAATCACCCGAGATAATTCGCCTGCAGCAAGAAAACGATGCGCTTAAAAAGCGGCTGAGTCAGATGCAACGGATGACAGCGTTAGGGGAACTCGTCAGCACCACGACTCACGAGTTCAACAACGTTTTGATGACCATCGTTAATTACGCTCGAATGGGAATGCGATACGAGGACAAGGAAACTCGCGACAAGGCCTTCGCGAAAATCGACAAAGCTGGCCAACGAGCCTCAAAGATCACGAATGCCGTTTTGGGCATGGCTAGAAATCGCGGCGATCAGTTTGAAATGGCGAACTTAGAAAAGCTGATCGACGAATCGATGGTTTTACTAGAACGTGAAATGCAGAAATACCGTATCGCGGTCGAGTTCGATTATGAAGCTGACTTGCCTGAGATTCCATTGATTGGCAATCAACTCCAACAGGTACTGATGAACTTGTTGATCAACGCTCGGCAGGCAATGAAAGACGGCGGTCGGTTAATCATCAAGCTTAAGAAAAACGTCGCGTCAAAGACTGTTGATTTGAGTATTCGCGATTTCGGTCCTGGTATCGAACAGGCAAAACTACGGCGAATCTTTGAACCTTTCTATTCCACTAAAGCTGGCCCAGACGAAACAGGCAAGGGTGGTACGGGCGTTGGATTATCGACTTGCAAAAGTATCATTGACGCTCATGGTGGCAAAATACGTGTGGACAGCTCCGTCGGTAAAGGGACCTGTTTTACGTTGATGTTGCCAATGCACCAAGAAGCCAGTAAGCCAGTTCTGCGCGGTCTGGCGAGTGTCGTGTCGCCGGCAGTCACGACAAATGCAAGTCAACCCGCTGGGTAGCAAACACGTTAAACGTAGTGGATGAGTTACTCAAACAAAAAAGCACGGTCGATGCCGACCGTGCTTTTAGTTTTTGTCACTACAATTCGCAGCGATATTCGTTTACAGCAATTAACCAAAAATCTTAGGTGCGCCCACTTGATCATGAATTTGGTTGCACACGTTAGGATCGATGTTCAACCCCTGAGCAAGCTGGCCCAAATACTGAGCTTCGTTTTGTGTATCCAAATCGATCGATGTCAACGATAAGGCATAGATCTGTTGCTCAAGTCCACCGGGAATCGAGCGAGCAAAACCAGCGACGTCGATCGGAGCGGCAAATTCTTGCTTCAAAAAGTTGATCTCAGCTTCTGAAACATCGCTGCCCAATTTGCTGATAATATTTTGCTGCTCTGTTTCGTCGACTCGCCCGTCCGACTTAGCGGCGTTGACCATCGCGCGAATCATCAAAACAGCTTGATCGTTCGCCTGTTGAAGCTCAGCTTGTTGAGGAGCAGGTGCTTCCTGTGCATCGCCACCACCGAGCATACCGCCGACCAGACCAGCGATTCCGCTGGCTGCACCGCCAGATTGGCCGCCCAACACGCTTCCAAGTAGGCTACCCATAAGTCCACTACCAGCGGACTGCTGCTGACCGCCGCCGCCCATCATGCCACCCAAAATGCCAGCCAATCCGCTGCTAGCGGATGCTTGCTGTTGTTGGCCGCCGCCAAGCAGTCCGCCAAGCAGTTGTGAGCCAAGGCCCGATGCGAGTGATTTGTTGCCCATCAGGCTACCGAGAAGTTTAATTGCGTCCATTTTTTAATACCTTAGGAAGGGTTTGGAGAGGAACTCCGAGTAATAAAACTGGAGAACTACTTCTCCAACTACGAGATTCTATGCATTTGAGTCAGTATTTTCGAGCGAAGCCAACAAATTTTACAAATCTGCACTAATAACAACGTTTCACCGAGTAAAAAACTAACCAAAAAACACCATCGCCAGAACTTGTGACGTAGTCACTTTAGCGGCAGCCAATAATCACGAAAATCAATTCCGATCAAATCAGCTCAACTTATACGTGAGCGTAGTCGGATCTTAGCAAACCAGCCTCTTTCATGTCCGACCAGAATTCTGCCGGAGGCATTGCGTTGCACAACGACACATTGGCTTTGACTCGTGCTGGACGACTACTGCTGAGCGCTGTTGCCACCACGCCTGGAGCCGACATGCCAAACGCGACGCATGCTTCGGCTGGTTTAACGCCATGCTGCTCACAGATCGCGTTGAACTTTTCTCGCCAAGCCAACAACTCGATATCCTTAGTGTTGTCGCCAGTGATTTCACGGTAGTCAAAGAAACCGCCACCCACCAAAAACCCTCCATTGAAAACAGCGCTGTTAATCACACCAACGTGTTGTTCTTTCATAGCGCTAACGAAAGCCAACAACTCCGGATCATGCGTATACAACGTTAAACTGGTGGCCAACATCACCCAGTCCAGACTACAACGTTTCGCAAGCTCTTGCGAAACTCGCCAGTCTTTGGACCCCACCCCAATCGCCGCCACAAGCCCCTTGTCGCGAAGTTCGATCAAAGCTTGGTATGCCCCCATGATATCTTCCATTCGTTTTTCCCGATCCGCAGCGTCCACCGCAGCAGCCAAGTACTCATCGGGATCATGAACAGAAACCATCTGTGGTTTATAATCTCCCAACAACTCACAGCCTTCTTCGTAACATCGCAGAATACCGTCATAACTAATATCCTGAACCGAATCGTATTCCAAGCCAAACCAAGCGCCCGGCTCAAACGTTGGCTCTTCGGTCTCCAATGGCGACCGCCGCCAACCGAGCTTGTTACTGATCACGATATTATTCGGATCAACCTTGAGCTCCTTCAACGCCTTGCCCATCACTTCTAGTGCGAGTCCAGCACCGTACTTTCCTGCCGAATCCGCTGCGATGATCCCTGGCGCCTGCGCGATCCACTCCGATATGATTTCAAACTTGGTTTCATAGGGAACGATTTGATACAAGTTTCCGAGTGAACTGGTGCCAAAAATAACCCGTGGAACTTCAAGGTTCGTTTCACCAAGTTTCGTATCAGGCATAATTATTTACGGTTTAATATTGTTAAAAGTCAAAGTTGATGAAAGGACTTTATTACTCTCTAAGAACGCATTTGCATTCCGTAGGTGCCCAGTCCTTAAATTTACACAGTCTATAGTCAAGTTGGCGCTGAGCAATACAAGCTGCCGTTAGCGGTGCTCCGAACACGAACCAACAATCACTCCGCATTTTGCTGCACAGCAGCTGCCAAGGTGTTCTCCAGCAACATGGTCACCGTCAGCGGTCCAACCCCGCCCGGAACGGGAGTCACATAGCTAGCGACTTCCATTGCAGCGTCAAAATCAACATCACCAACCAACCCATCGTCTGTTCGATTGATCCCAACGTCGACCACTACTGCCCCCGGCTTGAGCATGTCAGCAGTAACATATTTTGGCCGACCAATTGCGGCAACGACAATATCTGCTTGTCCGACTGTTCCAGCCAGATCTGGGGTACGACTGTGGCACAGCGTGACCGTTGCATTGGCAAACTCTGCTCCCAACCCAACTCCATACCCCGACAACATCATCGCCATCGGCTTACCAACGATATCACTACGACCGATCACACAGACATTTTTACCCGTGGTTTCAATGCCGTATCGTTTAAGCATCTGAACGATGCCATGCGGTGTACAAGGCAGAAAGCGATGGCGACCTTGCGAAATCAAACCGACATTCTGCGGATGAAAGGCATCGACATCCTTATTCGGATCGATGGCATCTAAAACCAACCTCGCGTCAATTTGTTCCGGCAGTGGCAACTGCACCAAAATTCCACTAACCGTCGCATCGGCGTTCAACTGTCTAACTTTCTCCAACAACTCCTCCGTCGAGATCTCACCGGGCATTCGCACAAGCTCACTCGCAATCCCAGCACGTTTGCAGGCTCGTTCTTTGTTGCGAACGTAAACCTGGCTGGCTGGATCTTCGCCAACCAACACTGCAGCTAGCTTCGGTTGAGGACCACCGGCAGCAACAAAGTCAGCAACCTTCTGTTTGGTTTCAGCTTGAATTTGTTTGGCAATGGCTTTGCCATCCAAGATTTCGGCAGGCATGTTTGCTCCAGCAAGTAAGGCTTAGGGCCAACCAAGGCTGAGCTGATCCGTTCGTAGTGCACCTCATTCCGGCTAAAGCCAGTACTACAAACAATTCACTCTGATTGGTCGAACGACTAATATGTTTTGGACACCTCGAAATCATCGACAATGATGTTCTTTACTGTCCATCGAAAACGGAATTTTAATCCATTCGAATCAGCTTTTGAAGGACCACCAGAGGCCTCCGATACAAGCCAACAACCAGATAATTTTCATTGAAGCCAACTACAATTATGGCCTCTCGAATTCTTCCACCATTTTATGCAGCCGCGAAGTAGTGGGAAGGCGACCCAGATATCGCCGAACGGTTGCCATCTGTGAGTCCGATTCCACATCGCGACCTGCCAGCTTTAACGCCTTGGTCAGCAAAATCATCGTACGAACACGATCTTCAGAATCTCTGTCATTTTCCGTGTGAATGTAAAGACTCTCTTGAAGCGTGGTAATTGCATCGGTGAACTTTTTCGAATTCAAATACTGTTCACCCAACAAGTCCAATGTTTTAGCAACCAATGGATCAGTGCCACCGAAGTTCTCGCGTTGCCGTTCCAAAATCAGTTTCAAAAAAACCATGTCGCCAGACTGAGCGCCTCCGGATTCGCTGACAGGCAGGAGGTCACTAACTTCTTTTTTTGGCAGTTGATTGCGAAGCCATTTTGAGACGGCGATATCTTTATTAGCAAACAGTTTCAAACGGTTAAAGTCGGAAATCGCTCGCAGATGTGCCTCTTCGTTCCGCACCTGACGGCTCAGGGTTTTGTATTGCTTTTCGAACGATCGTGAACGAGTTCTTTCAAGCTGTGCACCCTGTCGCGCGTTGACCAGTTCCTTCAACCGTTGCTTAGCAAGGCTTTCGGCCTCAATCGCCTGTGACGCCAAACGATTGGCCCGAGACGCTGCTCGCATGCTAAAAATCGAAATCGCAACTAAAAGCATTGCGAAAGATACCGATGGAATCAGAATCCATTTGTATTTGCGAAACCAACGCCGGTAATAAGAAAAAACTGGCTGCCTAATAATCGCTACCGAATCGTCATTCAAATGCCGGTCGAGATCAGCAGCCAGTTCGGCCACCGATCCGTAACGTTCGGCGCGATCTTTGGAAAGACACTTCAAAGTGATCGCGTCAAGGTTGCCCTTCAATTCGGCTTGTAGTTCTTTTTTTGTCAATCCGCGGTCACGAAAAACCTGAGGCTTGTTGTCGACCAATTTTGACAAACGGTTGCTGGGCATTTCGACAGACCGAGTTTGAATGATCTCACGAATCGAAAACACGTTCTTTGATTTTAAGTCTTCCAGCTCAAAGGGCGTTGAACCCGTCAACAGCTCGAACAAAATCGCGCCTAAAGAATAGATATCCGTTCGAATATCCTGATCGTTACCTTGCGTATCGGTTTGTTCGGGGCTCATGTATTCCGGCGTCCCGATCATGAAAGCATGCTCGGTTAAATCAGTTTCGCCTGCAACGCGACCATGCGTGGCTTTGGAAACACCAAAGTCAATCACCTTCGAAAGGAACTCGCCGTCTCTTTTGGTTACCAGAATGTTGGACGGTTTCAAGTCACGGTGGATCAAGCCCTTTTGATGGGCATGCTGTATCGAGTTACACAGTTCGCGAAAGATCGCAAGACGCTGATCGATGGAAAGTCGCTGGTCATCACAGAACACGGTGATAGGATCGCCCGACACCAACTCCATGGCAAAAAACGGACGCCCCGTCTTGGTCGCACCTGCATCGAAAACCTTCGTAATGCCTCGGTGGTCCATCACCGCCAAAGCTTGCCGTTCAGCGGCGAATCGAGCAATAAAGCTCTTTGTGTCCAGGCCCAGCTTAATGACCTTAACCGCCACTCGTCGGCGAATCGGTGATTTTTGTTCGGCAAGATATACGTCGCCCATGCCACCAGAGCCCAACAAGCGGACTAGATGATATCGACCAATGGTTTGACCCGTCAGGTCTGCCGCCTGATCTTCGCCGGAAGTAATATTGCCGTCACGATCTAAGGTGACTTCTCGATCAAGAATGAAACTTTCGCCAGTTTGCAAATCTAATAGTTGTTGAACGCGATTGCGAAGGTTAACGTTGTCCGCACAGGCTTGATAAATGTAATCAAGGCGCGCAACAGGCGACGGAATCTCAAGAGCTTCAAGAAAAATTTCCTGTTCGCGCAAGTCAACGGTTCGCATGGCTTAGTCTCCTTGTTGCTCGGAGATGTGCCGCTGGAGCCAGGCTCTCGCATACGCCCAATATCGGTCCGCGGTCCGCGAAGGAATGTTGAGCAACTTGGCGGCGTCGTCCAGCTTCATTCCGCCGAAGAACTTCAGCTTGACTAACTCAGCTTTTGTTTTATCCAGCAATTCCAATTCGGACAGGGCTTCGTCCAGCGCTAATAGTTCGTCAGATTCAGAATTCAATTCAGCAATGTCATCCAAGTGAACACGCTTTGCATCACCCCCACGTTTCTTGCGCTTCTTGCGACGGGCGTGGTCGATTAGAATCCTTCGCATTGCTTCAGCTGCAGCACCAAAAAAATGGGCTCGATTTTCCCAAGTATCTGAACTGGATCCAACCAATCGCATATAAGCTTCGTGGACCAACGCAGTCGGTTGCAGAGTATGACCAACTCGCTCGCTGGCAAGTTTTGACAAAGCAAGTCGTTTGAGATCGCTGTAGATCACCGGCAGCAAGTCATCGGTCGCGCTGGCTTCTCCAGCAGCGACGGCTTGAATGATTAGTGTGACATCGTTCATAAATTGCTGGACTCTTGTTTTTACGTGGTCAACCAACCGCTCAGAACTTTGTGAACGTAAAAGTAATTGGGCTGTTGGGTGTACAAAACTAACTGCAAAATCGTTAGGTCCTATATTCTAGGTTGAGCGCGGCGAAAGTGGACTAACAGAGTATTTTTTTAGAAAATAAAAGCAAACGGCGGCTATCCAAGCCGTGAAACCGGCATCGACCGTATTTTTCCCAACAACGAACTCAATCACGAGCCTGCACCGATAGCTGTGACGGCCCGCTCACTGTTTCGATTTCGCCTGATCGATCGAATCCTTCTACGAACTGAATTGATCCAATATCACTTGATGCTATCTGTTCCTGTCATCCGATTTGGCCGTCAATTTGGTTAGTAATTCCAAAATAAAACCAAGTACGTTAGATTCTCAGCACCGTTGTTTTCCCACATCTAAACCTTTGGAGAAAATTATCATGTTTCACCTACAAGTATCTTTCTTCGGCTCACTTCTGACTTTGCTGTGTTTGGGGCAAACTGCTTTTGGCCAAGCAGGACTCCAAAGAAAAAATCACCAACAGACCCTAGAAGAGTTACAGACTGGTTACTCTCAAGTCTCCGACAACCATTTTATAGCCACATGGGTATCATCAGGGTTCTCCACCGCCAGCGGTGGAGCGTGGATAAACTGGGTCGAAGGTTCAACCCCAGAAAACAAATTTGACTGGTTCTGGTTTAACTATTTTCAGAAATTACCCGAAACCGGTTTTGATGTCGGTGTTGGGAAAATCACAAGCTCGGAAATAGTTAGTGAACTTTCAACAAACATCGAAGTGTGGCAAGCCCCAGGTTACAATCGGACATTGGACTTTAATTTCATTGAAAATTTGGATCCAACCACACCAGGTTCATTTTGGTGGATGGGACCCAAAACAATCATCTTCAGTTTTCCATCGTGGCTTGACAAAGACGTGCCGGACTTCGACAGACTAGACGGCGAGTTCGAATGCTACATCATCAATAACTCAAGCGACACTCGCAAAGAATTGGTTAACCGCTTTGGACTTCAATTTCGAAGTAGTGATTTTTATGGCCCTGATCTCTACCACCACTACATTACCAAACATGTCTTTACAGGATCCGATGGTCTACCAAAGACGATCAATCAAGTTTGGACAATCAAAGACGTCTTCACGAATCAGGACTCGGTACCGGTTAATCAAATCCAAGGAGACTGGATGAACGATGGTTTGGTGCCTTGGAACTACTACAATTTGGGTTGGAAAATTAATCTAGAAACATCAGGGAAATTTGCAGAAGGCTTCGGCATGTTCGTCGATTTAGCCCTGCCAGCGAATAATTAAAAGTCTGTCAAAGTATCTGTCGAAAGCAAATTTCGTCACAATCACAATTAACGAAAGGCCGGCCTTGCGTTGTTGTAAGTTCAAAACGCTCCAGCGTTTTCAAACAGAGCAGACGTCTCTCTATGGCAACCCGGCTTCAGCAAGGTCATAGCAATCGTTAGAATTCTCTCCGTTGATTGTTTTCGTATGAATCTGCCCATCCAAAACCACTTCCTCAATGACTGTTGACTATGAACCGCGCCATTCTTCCTGCAATTGTTTCTGGAGCTCTGATGCTCTCCTTCTGTGGTTGCCACGGCAGCAATAACCAAACGGATAAGCCAGACAAAACCACACCGCAATCAACCAGTCAAAAATCATCGCAAACGAACAACACGGGTATCGCCGGACTTGCGGGCAATGAAGTCATGACGGCCGAGCGGCAAGCGTCGATCTCGCCACAATATGTATTGCAGCGACTCAAAGACGGCAACAAACGATTTGTTGACAATTCGTTGACGCAACGAGACCACACCACACAACTTCGCAAAAGTACCAAGGCTCAGTTCCCCAAGGCGATCATTCTTGGCTGTGTCGACAGTCGCGTGCCCGTCGAAGACGTTTTCGATTTGGGGCTAGGAGACGTTTTTGTTGCCCGAGTCGCTGGCAACTTCACCAACACGGATATTCTTGGCAGCATGGAGTACGCTTGTAAAGTCGCCGGTTCAAAATTGGTAATGGTACTCGGCCACGAACATTGCGGTGCCGTGAAATCTGCAATCGACGGTGCACAGCTGGGCAACATCACAGCAATGTTGTCCAAGTTAGCACCTGCCCTCGAACAAACCGCTGACTTCAAGGGAGAAAAATCATCAAAGAATCCTGCGTATGTGCATGCGGTTTGCGAAAACAACGTGCGACTGACAATCGACCAAATCCGCAAGCGTAGTGAGATTCTTAAACAAATGGAAGATAACGGGCAAATCCTGATCGTCGGCGGCATCTACGATCTTGATACAGGTGCAGTGACCTTTCTTGACTAAATCCTGAACACTTACCGTAGTAATCCAATAAGTATTTTCTATTGCGACAGGGAGCCCGTTTTGGGAAGTGAAATCAAACCAACCGTCTCAATGGAATCAACATTGGAGAAACTGGACATCCGCACCGGACGGGTGCTCGAGGTCGAACTATCCGAAGACGCACCAAAAAGGTCTTACAAGTTATTGATTGACTTTGGAAGGTTCGGGACACGATGTTCCGTCGCTCGACTTACCACCCATAAGAAAGAAGACCTAGTCAATGCGCTCGTGTTTGCTGTACTGAATTTCGAACCCAAGATGGTCGGATCTACCAAATCCGAAGTACTCGTCCTCGGTGTTCAAGTGAAGAAAGCCGACAGTGGCGAAGCAACCTTCATCACGCCGTCATCTGACAACGTTAAACTTGGAAGTAAGCTATCGTAGATATGTCACCAGATTACGTGTGACATTTGTTACAAGTCCCACAAGTTCCATTGGCTGGTGTGTCTGTCGCTACCGAAATCGTTATTCCACTGAAATTTTTAGCAACTTTAGTAAGTACTTCAACAAACGGCCGTCTGATAGGTAACCCTTTCAAATTATGTAAACCGTGAACTGGAGAATGAACGATGCGAAACATCATCATTTTGAGTGCTCTTGTTTTGTCAATGACATTCACCAGTGAGTTGTATGCCCAATCCGGCAGTCGAGGCGGTGGTGGATCGCGAAGTAGTGGTGGATCGCGAGTTAGATCCTCCGGCGGGAGTCGGCCGAGTCTTAGTAGTTCGCGAGGCAGAGTTCGCCAGCCCAGTCCGGCCGAGCTTGAGCGTTTGGCGAAACAACAACAACAAGAGGCTCAGCGGCTTGCGAAACTGCAAGGAGAGTATAGCCGCGAGCAGTTCAGGCAGACTTTGGTTCAATTGGCCCTTCGAGAAAATCGTTCGGCAAACGCTCGACAACTTCGAGAAGCCTTCCGAGAAGCGGAACGAGATTACAAAAGGTTGCGAAGCGGGAACCTGACGCCAGAACAAGCCGGTGTGTTACAAGTGCCTTTCCGTTTGTCCGACAAAGATATTGATCGGTCCAGTGGTACCATCCAATGGCCCGAAGCCCTTCGCGCCGATCAGTTCACCGAATTAACGGATAGCTTGGACAAGACGGTTGCAGGCGGAGTCGACAGTGACGAAACAGCAAAGCAGTTTTTTAACGAACTCAAAACATTGAATACTGCGGTAAATGAAGCAGTAGTAAGCAAAGAAATAAAATCTTCGAATTACGCAAAAGCCAGACGCTTTATTACCGGGTTGGCCAACGAAGTTCGCGCTACCGAATATGGCGACGTAGTGCTTGCGAAGCAGTAAAACGCTCTGGTTAAAGATTCAGAGAACACTGCTTGGAAAGCTTTGCTAAAACCGAAAACAAACAAAGAGCCGTCCTAATGGGACGGCTCTTTGCCTTTAAAATTCGCTTTAGACTTTCCGATGCAATTATCACTCGACGTGATAATGGGTTAACTTTTCTTGCATGATTTGCATCTGTTCCGCATAGCCTGGATCCTTGGCAAGGTTGGTCCACTCGTTGGGATCACTGTGGTGGTCATATAATTCAGTCGAACCATCGCCATATTTAATGTAGCGGAACCGGTCGTCGCGAATGCTCTTGCTATTGCCTTTGCGATAGGTAAGTGCAGGAAAACCCCACTCCGTTTGTTTGTCCATCAGCAGAGGCTTAAGACTTCGCCCTTCTGCTTTTTCATTGGCAGGAAGACCACAAAGGTCAACTAAAGTCGGATAGATATCAAT
>CAZHCH010000098.1:0-11832 GCA_964530985.1 uncultured Pirellulaceae bacterium
GGCAGGGAATTCGTAAGACGATCTCGGCTAACGGTTTCGAACCCGCCGCCGTGCGGCAATCATTGTATCTTCGTAAACCGATCCTACAATCAAGGCGGCGTGCAATCACGGATTGCTTCATCTTGATTTATCATTCGTTTCAATCCGTTAAATTTCGTGGCCGGGGGAGCTCGCTCAGATATCCGGCATCCTCGTTTGGCGATGGGTGGGTTTTGCACCCAGAAAGGACCCGCGGCTCGGCAGCGCAGCCATATTTTTATTTTTTGATGATTCTTATTGAGTTCATGTTTCCATCTTTCCATGCTTACTATTGGTGAGTCAGGTGAGTCTGGTGAGTGAGTTTCAGCCGCTGGCATGTTTTGTTTTGCTCCGCAGCCACTCCAAAGCCTGTTCGCGTTGGTTGCCGTCCAGCCGCTGCCAGATCGAAGCCAATTCTGCCGTTTGAGGGTCCAAACCGTGTTCGTTTGGGGACACTATGGGGGACACCAAAACACCGCTTGATATCTCGCTCCGTGTTTGACCGCGTGAAACTATAGTTCGCTGTTCCACTGGCAGTGTAGAGGTCGTCGGTTCGATCCCGATCGGGTCCACTCTAATAAGCCTCGGCAAGCAAACGCTTCCGAGGCTTTTCTTTTGCGCCCGAGGTAGCTGATGTCGCCAGACTTCTGGATCCACGTTGCCACATCCCGTCTCCTGCCAAACTTTTAGCACGTTTTTGACAGGTCCGATGAACAGTGATTGAGCAGATTCGATTTTCAGCCATAATGATACTGATCGCATTTGTCGCTTCTCAACCAAACAATCATTAAATGCTATTTCCTATTGCTGATGACAACAAAGGCATTTCCGGTCCGGCTTATGTGACTTGGCTTTTGTTGGCGATCAATGTCGTTGTTTTCCTGCTGCAACTTTCTGACGAATCGATTACTTACGGCTGGAGTATCATCCCGCAAGAGATCATGTCGGGACAGGATTTAGTGGAACCGCAAATCGTTACTGATGTGGCTGGCGAGGACCATCTGATTCCCCAAGCACCGGGGCCGTCGATTATTTACCTAACCTTGCTGTCACACATGTTTATGCATGGTGGTTTCGGTCATATCTTTGGCAATATGCTCTACTTGTGGATCTTTGGAGACAACATTGAGCATCGCTTCGGCCATTTGCGTTTCTTTCTTTTTTACATCATTAGCGGGTTGGTGGCCGCGGTAGCTCAGCTAATGGTTTCGTATGATGGCGTGATCCCAGTCCTTGGCGCTTCGGGCGCGATTTGGGGAATCTTGGGAGCGTATGTGGTGCTGTTTCCACGCAACAAAGTCAAAGCGATCGTGTTTTATATGATCGTTTCGATCCCAGCGCTCTATGTGATTGGGCTATGGTCGGCGCTCCAGGTCTATCAAGGTTTTTTTGCCGGTGGCAGTGAACTCGGAGGAGTGGCCCACCTAGCGCATATCGGTGGATTGGTTGCCGGTTTGGCCATGGGTTTTATTGCAAAAGGCTCCATGATGGACGAACCGGATTCCACGATCTACCGTGAATACCTCAACGATCCACAGTCAAAGAAAAGGCTTTGGTAGCACCAGTTGTGCTGAAACTATTTTGTCGAACTGATCTTACTAAGGTTGATTGTATCTTTCGAAATGATTTTCTTGCGATTTTCAACTATCAATTTTCGTAGCGCATCGGGATCTGCCGTAATCTCCGTAGACAATAGCCTGCGGTCAATGGCAGAATTCGTCTTCGTCGTTTTCAGTAACACGACCAGCTTTTCATCGTCTATCTGCTCGATCGTTAGTACGCCTTTGTTAACACTTGCAAAAAAATAATAAAACTTGCCTTGCCCTTCCAACCGTGGCTCTCCAACTGCATCTATTTCGACTAACGCGGTATTGGTGGAACCCAGCCGACAGGTTGTAAATTGAATCCAAGGCTTCTTGTCTTCAGGTGCCTGATAGACATCATACAAGCCTTTCGTTTTTGCGTTGTGCTCAACCCGAAGATCGGTTCCTTGTTCCCCCGTTTCACTGAGTGACATGCGCCACTGGCCGACAAATCCAAAATCGAACTGAGACGGTTTCGGTATGATGGACGTTGTTGTCTCGAATTTACAAGAACAGAAAAGCACACAGAATACGGCAATGAATCCAAAAATTGCTGAGCGAAATTTCATGAGAACTCCTGTTTCGAATAACATTAACGATTAATGTCCGTGACGACAAAGTTTCAACTGACGGAATTAACAACGGCGAAACAAACGAAACTCTGAAGCGAATCTCCTCAGATGATTTCTGATGCTGTGGTTTTCGTTTTTTTCGCGGTTGTAGGAAACCATTACTTCCACAGATCCAGATTCGATTGTCAATTTTAATCTTGATCGGCGAGTCCGATGATCGACGATCTTTCTGGCAACCATGGATCGCAAGAGCTTCAATATGGCCGGGATTTTGGGTCCATAATATTGGGTACTTAAAATTCTAGAACCTAGACATAAAGGCAATCGAAGCGGTTAGATTGCTTTGTTTGACAAATTAGCATCTCAAAAAACGGATATTTATTGTTTTTTGAGATATATGTTGATCAAACAGTTGAAAATGATTAATTTGCGACATATATTTATCAAAAATTAATATTTACAGCTATTTAGATAAATAAATGTCCCAAAAACCGAACCCTACGAATAGCGAAACCGTCGAACGGGACATATGCAAAAAGCTTGAGCGAATTCGATTACTCAAAAATATCAGCCAAGCAAAACTGGCCGAAGCAGCTGGAGTTTCCAGACGCACAATCAGTCGCATGGAAAATGGCGGAGGCATCTCGCTTGATACCTTTATTCGTATCATGCAGGTCTTGAATTTGACCGATCATCTGACGGCAATGCTTCCAAATTCTGATATACGCCCAGTTGAACGAGTAGGCCGAAAAGGAAAAGGCGAACGCAAAAATGCATCGTCACCGCGTACGCCAAAAAAAGCAAAAAAATGGGAGTGGGGTAGCGAGGGATGACAACAGCAAGAGTAGTTCTTTGGGGGCGTGATATTGCAGCTGTAACTTGGGACGAAACAAGGGACATCGGTGTCTTCCAATATCAACCAGAGTTCGTACAAAGCGGCATTCAAGTCGCACCACTAGCAATGCCCCTCGCAGAAGGAACTTTTGAATTTCCTTCTCTCACCAAAGAAACATTCAAAGGACTTCCTGGACTCCTCGCCGACTCACTTCCAGATAAGTTTGGTAACGCCGTCATTGATGCGTGGTTGGCAACACAAGGAAGAGATCCAGACTCGTTGAATCCAGTCGAGAGACTCTGCTATATCGGAACTCGAGGAATGGGCGCGCTCGAATTTCAACCGACAACAGTGGGTGCTCCAACTCCAAAACAAAATCTCCAAGTAGGGCAATTGGTTAGGCTTGCAAATCGAGTGTTAAATTCTCGTGAGTCTCTTCAAGGCGAATTTTCGGGTGACGACGATGCTGAAGCGATCCAAGACATTCTTCGCGTAGGAACCTCTGCGGGCGGAGCGCGTGCTAAAGCCATCCTTGCCTGGAATGAAGAAACGGGCGAATTCCGATCCGGCCAAGTCGATCTTCCAGATGGTTTTACTCAATGGCTAATGAAGTTCGACGGGATTAGCAATAATAAAGACAAAGAACTAAACGACCCTCAGGGCTACGGTCAGATCGAATATGCATACTATTTGATGGCTTTGGAGGCTGGAATCGAAATGACTAGATGTCGTCTTCACAACGAAGGTGGTCGCTCACACTTTATGACGCAGCGGTTTGATCGAACGGCAACCAATGCCAAGCTTCACATGCAATCACTCGGTGCGATACAGCATTTCGATTTCAATCAAGCCGGAGCGTACTCGTATGAGCAGGCAATAAGAGTCATGCTAAAACTCAACCTTTCACCTAGGCAGATTCAGCAGCAGTTCCGTCGGGCAACGTTCAACGTGATTGCTCGAAACCAAGATGACCATGTCAAGAACATTGCCTTCCTGATGAACCGCGAAGGTGAGTGGCGTCTTTCGCCGGCATATGATGTCGCTTATTCGTACAATCCAACTGGAAGATGGACCAGTCAACACCAAATGAGCATCAACGGAAAGCGGGACAATTTTGAACTATCTGACTTGGTTGCATTGGCAAATGTTGGGGGTATCAAAAAAAGGAAGGCAGAAGAAATTACATCTGAAGTCGTCCAAGCAGTCGGAACTTGGCAGAAACAAGCCGATGCAGCCGGTGTTTCTAAGGCTGATGCTAGAAAAATACAAAAAGTGTTCCGGATGGGTTTAATCAAATAGTCAAACACGAAGTCGTCAGTCGATCTCAGGCAAACGAAACTGAAGAGGACGACGGGTACACCGAAGCGTCAAGTTTTGATTCTGTTGCAAGTTGCCCTTTGTTCGTGCCCAGACCATCGAACCCAACCGAATCATCAACACTTGGCCGACCAATGTGCCAAAACGTTGGATCGCTTTATGTGAACCTCGGTTTAGTCTACTGACACCGATAAACGGCGCGGTGTGACCCGCGTTTCGTCGCGTCTGAGCTGACGCCGCCATCAGGTGCGAATAAATTCCTTGACGACGGTAGGCTGCATCGGTTCTTGCCGAATAAATCCAAGTTCCCTCGGTTCCGAGCAAAAACGACAAACCCAAGTCACGATCTTGGTAGTCGCCAATTGCTATCCACAAGCCCCCTGCGACTTGTCCATCCACTTTTGCCAAAACACCGATGGTGTCTTTCTGTTGCGTGTATTCACTGGTGATTTCAGCTAGTTGCTCTAACTCCTGTTCACTATCGCAAATCTTGACGCCGGCACTTGAGAGCGGGTCACTAGGTAGTTTATCCAAGTCAATTTGGTACACCGCGAGAGAACAAAATCGGAACATCCAAACAGGAACAATCCGTTCAAAAACAGTTTCAAAAACGAAACCAAAACCGAGGGTCTTTATTTTATCAACAATGCCCATCGGTTATCAGCCTTCTGAATTTTTGGGATCACCACTATGCGCCCAATAAAAATAAGACCGAAAGGCCAAGACCACCGCAATCGAAATGGAAAAACACAATGCGCAGCTTACCAAGTCCGGCTCTTGCATCATGGCTCCTAAACCAATCACTGCCAACAATCCGGCTAACGAGCTGAAGAAATTGTATTTAGGGTGCCCACACGCCATCAGGCTACAGGCAAGGACATAGGCTGCCGCGTTCAGCGGCATCGAAAGCCCTAGTAAAAACGGAATTCGATTGGTGCCTGAATAATGTTCTGCAAAGAACTGGTCGTAGCTGGCCCCATAAAGAAGCTTTGTCAAAGGGCCACCTACAAACCACAAAACAGCGGCGAACAACAACATTACCACCACCAGCCCGGTACCGAATCGCCACAAAATCCTGTTTAACCCCGCTTTCCCTGATTCTTGGAATTCGATCGCTGCCGTCGGTGCAAAAGCTGACATCGCTCCATTGAGCAAAGGGTTGGCCAGCAGCACAATCGTCATACAAGCGCCGTAGATGCCTGCAGCGGCTGCATCGATCTTCAACAGCAACAACCAGTTGAAAAAATAGATTGTCATCACAGCACAAATACTGTCCGCCGCCAACCAACGGCCAAAATAAACCTGCTCCTTCAAGGTAGCAACGAACTCAGACCATAATTCCGATTGAGAATTCAGATTTTCAGAAACGGTAGTTTCCGTGCGAAGCTTAAACAAACCTGTTTGCTGAATCGTTGACTTAATCGACGCAAATTCGCGGCGCTGTTGCCACCAAACCATTACAATCAACAACAGATTGGAGGCCGCGATCATTGTGAAGATCGTGGCCAAGGATATTTGTTGGCTTTGGGTGGTCACAGCAATGGCGACCGTAAAAAACAAAAAGTAGGCTAATTCGTAGACTGCATATTGGCTCGTTTTTAGATGGGCAAGTAACCAACGAATCAGAAATTCACGGACACACTGGGTCGCCAGCATAAAAGCAAACGCTCCAAGTGCGAAGATTGAAAGACTGGGATAGCTAATCTGCGCCAGTACTCCCGCCAACAATACAAACCCAAAAAACAACGCCGAGATCGCTAAACAAATTAGCAGCAGTAAAGTCGCAAACTGCGGTTTTTGTTCGTCTTTGCGACCGTGCATCAAGTAGGTCATGGGAGTCGTGACAAATGCCTCCAAGATCCCCAAACCAAACAACAGCAAACTGAAATAGGCCAAGTAGTGTCCGAGTTCGGACTCCGAACCGGCACCCGACTGTATGTCGTTCCAGTTGAACCTGCCCCCGATGACCATCGTTGTGATAAAACGACTAAGGCTAAACAATCCCTGCCCGATGATGGCAAAAATAAACCGCAATTTTGGGTTCGAAGCGTTTAACGAAGCTGACATCTGGGGTTCATCTTCTTCGCAACAAGGTCGCGATGTCATACGACTGGCTCCACGATTTTCGCAAACAGTCGTTGGACTCGACGCAAATTGGGTTTAACAAAAATAGTGGAGTGAGTTCCGTGGGCTTGATGCACGTTAAGTGATTTGACCACTCCCGACCAGCCATAGCCGTCTGGTAGCGAGTGTTTTGCTTCAAAGATGCCGCCGCGAATCAATTCCATCGAAAGATCACTGCGTTGCGGATGGTAGTCCGATTCGATTCCGCAATAGTAATCTTCCAATTGCATGGATCGCATTTCGGCTTCGGAAAATCGACCCTGGTTGTCGGCGGCTTTTTTGACAACATCTAAAATCATACGATCCCGACGCACCTTTTGATGATCACGGTAGGCCAAAACGGGCTGCCGAAAACGATAACACCAGTGAGCCAGTCGCCGCGTAAAGCTACAACCTTTGAGCAACGAAGGCACAGGCTGGTCAATGTTGATGACCGTTTCAACTGGCAAATCGTTTTGTCGAAACAATCGGGCGACCTCATAAGCCATAATCCCTCCCAAAGAATAACCAGCCGTTATGATTTGAGAAGCTGGCGACCAATTTAAGGATGCTTCGGTGATCGCGTCTGCATAATTAGTGACGATCAGGTTGATGTCGCCTTCGTTTTGTGATTCCAAATTCGCAGCAGGCATGGGACCGGTCAAGTAAGGCGACTCAACCATCGCAACCATGAATTCACTTAGAATTTTGTCGGTCAACAACGACTCGTACATCATGCAGCCACCACCGGCCGGGTGAAACAACAACAACCAGCGTTTGGATTTGACATTGGACTGTTTCAAGACGGTAATCAGTGGCTTGTCTGGTGAACCTCCAGATTGACCGGCTTGCGATTCGATATACTCTGCAATTGAATTCAGTGTGGCTTGCGATCCAATCACTGCGCTTCCTATTCGCAGGTCAGTAAACGTCCGCCGCAACTCGGTAATCAATGAGATTGCTCCTAGGGAATCACCTCCTGCTTGGGCAAATGGGTGCTCATCATTTTCGGGGTAGTGTCCGGTCGCCACCTTCCAAGCTTCGCCAATTGTATTTTTGAGTTGAGAATCCCACTTTGGTTTAACCGTGGATTCGGGTATTACCAATCGTTTTTCTAGTAGCGCATGGTCGATTTTATTGTTGGAGGTAAGCGGAAAATCTTGCATGAAACAAAAACGACGAGGGATCATGTACTCTGGCAGCGAGGATGATATTTGATGTGTCAATTCGTCTGACAGATTTTGATCGCGGTCGGAATCAATCGCTTTGTCGGTGCAAACAAAAGCAACCAACTGTGGACTGCCCAGATCAATTTTTTTGACCACACAATTTTTTACTTGAGGATGTTCACGGATTGCCGTTTCGATTTCGCCCAATTCGATTCGGAAGCCGCGCAGTTTCACCTGCGCGTCGCGGCGACCACAAAAAACAAGGTCTCCGTTGCCATCCCAATAAGCCAAGTCGCCGGTACGGTAGGCCCAGTCACCATCACATGCTGGGCAATTCGAAAAAGCCTCGGCTGTTTTCTCGGGACGATTCCAGTAGCCTTGAGCCACACTATCCCCACTCAGGTAGATTTCACCGATTTGACCGGCTTGCTGGATCTTTTGCCCTGATTCATCGACAAGGACACATCGCATATTGTCGATCGGCTTTCCGATCGTCAACGTGCCGCCGGGCTTCAGTTCACAATACGTACTTGTAATCGTTGTTTCGGTGGGCCCATAACAATCGACCAGCCTAACTTTGTTGGAATCGACTGCAGAAAACCAGAGCTCGACATCCGTTGGACTAACCGCTTCGCCGCCAATAACGGCCAGACGTACTGATTCCGGTAACGGATGGTTCGCTAAGGCTGGCAAGATCGCCTGCCACAATGCGGTGGGTAAATCCAGAATGGTAATTTTATTTTCGTCGACCCATTGCCAGAAATACTCCGCTGATTCATAGGCCGCGTCATTAGGCACATGTAAGGTGGCGCCAGTTTGCAAGCTGCCCCAAATTTCCTCGATCGAAATATCGAACCCCGGCGAAGAGATTTGCATACAATGATCTTGAGGACCAACACCGAACTCTTTGACAAACCACTGGTACTGATTGTCCATCGCCCTCCAGTGAATCGGCACTCCTTTGGGCCGTCCTGTCGAACCCGAAGTGTAAATCATGTAAACGAAGTCGTTATCCTGATGCGGTATCAAACTGGACAAGTCAATACGATCGAGCCCTTTGGTAGCCACTATACCCGAATTGAGCTGCGAAGCGATCGCCTGTTCTACATCAACGATATCGATCAGTTCACTTACATTGGCCAATCGTGCCGCATTGGCTTGATCGGTCAAAACAGTCTGTGTCTGCGAATCTTGCAGTAGAAACTCAATTCGGCTGACTGGGTTTCGCGTATCAATCGGCACGAAAAAACCGCCCTGCAACCACACCGCCAATTGGCTGACGTACAACCAATACCCGCGCGGTAACAGGATCACCACCGGTAGCTTGGTTTTAGACAAAACGGACGCCAACCGTTTCGCATCATCGAGCAATTGACTTGCGGTGAAGTCCTTGTTTTCAAATCTCACAGCAAGTTTTTCGCCAGAAAGCACTCTGGTGCCATCAACCTCAGCGAAGTTCCTGCCATGAGAATCGTTAAACATTATCGATGAATTGTGATGAACAGAGTTTCGGGTCGAATTCCATCGGCCTCTTTTACGAGACCGGAGCCAAGCTCTTTTTCGTGCAGAAAAGCTTTTTGAGCAATGGCAAGGACTCTTCCGGATTTGAATCCAACTCATGCATCAGGAGGATTTCTGCTGAAATTCCAAAGTCAAAACCGTGCGTGTCGTAGAACTTCCTGATCTTTTCTTCCGCGATCTGCCGGGTAGCGTCTTGATTAGATATCTTCGGAGCACGCCAACCGTGTTCATAGTACGCGGCGATCAGGTGATCGAGATAAACCTTAATCGACTCCTCTTTATTGACAGTTGGGATGAGACTTCGTTCAGGCTGATAATCGTGTTGCCAAGTTGGTTCTTCGCCGAGAATTTCTTCAGCCATCATTTCCGCCAAAACGGGGCTCTTGTGAAATCCATCCCGATAAGTTCCCGAGAGAATGTATAGGCCATCAATGGAGGTTTCCCCGACCAGCGGAAAGCCATCAGCTGAAACCGGGCGATTGCCAGTACGTGTTCCCAGTAAATTGGAGCGATACAGCGCGGGATTAATCTGCTCAATTCCACACTCCAACAAGAAGTGAACGATGCCTGTCATCGGCAGTGTCTGCGGTCTCAAGAACACGTCATTGGAAGCACCTAAATACAGTGAGCCATCACTTTGGGGCACGACATGCAAACCACAAGCGCCTGCCCTGTTGGGCGTGCGAACAACTTTACGGATCGGGTTGTTGGGAACTTGTTCAATGCTCGCGGAAAAACCAACACCTGGAAACAGATGTGGAATGCGATCCGCAAGATCTGGGTGCGCGTCCAAAAGGTCCTGCGTGAATACGCCTGCTGCCAAAAGGCACTTTGAAGATTGAATCGTTTCAGAATTTTCCAACTCTACCGCAAATCCTGACCCTTCCTGATAGAAGCCAAGTGCTTTTTGTTCAATAAATTGAACCCCTCGTTGTTTCAGAAGCGACTGAATCACTGACATGAATCGTCGTGAGTCCAGCGACCCTTCATTTGGAATAACTAAGGTGCGTAACGGACGCAGATTTTCATTGGGGTTAAAGCCCTCAATGTCTCTCGGGTCAATTTCCTCATACGGTTCGTCAAAACGTTTAAGCGCTGAAAGAAGCTCTCTAAAACTATCGCTCTCAATTTGCCCAGAGCAAGGGTTCAATACGACGAACGTACCTTGGTCAATTTCTTGCTGCTGTGTTTTGGGGACCAAGGAGTTGAGATTTTCAATGACGCTTGGCCAGCGCTTATGCGCCTCTAAGGCCATCAGGAATCTCTTTTCCGCCTGATCATTGAAAAACGTTTGATCCGTAATCTCACCGAAGCATCCGAGCATCGCTCCAGAAGCTTGACTCGCCCCCCCTTTTTGGTCAGAGGGACCAATCACCGCAATCTTCAGATTTGGATCTTTATTGGTTAACTCAAACGCGGTCATCAGACCAAGAATACCGTTTCCGACAATTGACAAATCAACAGTGACCAAAGCAAGTTCTCCAAAAAAAGATAAGGTGAGGGGTAGGACCTACAAGGCACATTGCACAAAGCACATTGTCTTGTCAAGCATTAAACGTTTTTTGTCATTCAGAAACTCTTCACCAACGTTGTGAAGTCGGATTATTCTACCTATATAGTACTTATTTTAGTGAAAAAAGCACGTTATTTCTGTTTGGTATATTACGTTTCTTTTGCCCGTGAATCCTACGTGCACGGATACGATATTCAGCACGTCAAACCAGCCCGCACACCAAGCCCAAGCTCCCTAGATTCTCGTTTTCGGCAACATTAATGTAATTGCTACGCCGTACAACCAGCAAATCAGGAGCCACCGGTACAGGCGCGTCCCAGTCTCCGCCCTGTTTAATAATATTAACCACCGTTCGAATCCTAAACACTGTCGCAAGTAATTGACGGGGTCAAGTAGCAAAGCGAGCGCAAGTACCATCAGCATGAGTGTGTTTCACCGGAGGCTTTGGCGCCACTGGTTGTTCTGGATCCTGTGGATCAGAAGGGGCACGCTTGGACTCACAGCACTGCCTTGCCATCGTCCGTTGCTACCAACTTAGTTCCCCGCCAGTATCCTTTGAATTCGTTGTAGCAGAAATCTAATGATGCCGATTGGCTTGGGAGGTATCGGTTCGTATTCGTCTGAATCACCCGACGCCCAAAATTCGATTGGCTCTACGTTGGTAGTACTGGGCTGGTCGTCTACATTTTCTGCAAATTGGCTCAGCCTCTCTTTGAACGTACCACTGGATTCAGAGCGAGGAACTTGAGGCTTGGGCTGCAAGGAAGCCTTTTTCACTTGTACCGGCGATTCACCTGAGAAATGAAGCACCACCAGCATCGACACCATAAACACGGCGCCACCGATGCCCCAGAAAAGCGTTGTCTCGGTTGCTGGAAAACCGTTTAGAAACAAATCGAAAAGCACACCTCCCGTCAAGCCAGCGAAGCCCATTACCAAGATTATGAAGTAACGTATTTTGACACCTCATCAGTCTTACTGCCCAATGATCGCAATCACGGATTCAGGACATTGTTATCACGCACAAGCATCGTTCTAATTAGCACATATTTTAACATGCAAACTGAGACAGACAAACAAAAACATTTAACCAAGAGAGCAATAAAAGAGGACCCAGCTTATTCCTTAATTCGGCTCACTGCTTATTAAGAAAAAACGCTAGAATGGCAACAACAGAAAAAACCTTTCCGATTGAAAGCGA
>CAZHCH010000099.1:0-11776 GCA_964530985.1 uncultured Pirellulaceae bacterium
GTGATCGGGTGCAGTTTGCCGATCCGCCGAACGGTACCTGGCAAGGTCGCATCGAATTCGGGATCGCGAGCGGATTGCCCATCGCCGCCACCCAGTCGACCTTGAGCGTCTTCGAAGGCTGCTTGAATGGCTTGCTTGACGGCATTCAATTTCATGCCGGCTTCTTTTTTACTTTCGCCGGGGACACTGCCCATGTTTTTTTGCAGTGCTTTGAGCTTGCCTTTTTTCGCGCCCAGAAATTCGACGCGAGCGGCGTCAAGTTCAGCAGCGTCTGCGGCAGCAGCGAAAGTGGACGTGGCCAATTCAGCCAGTTGATCCAGTTGTTGTACGAACGTCTCGATGGACATAATGTTTTTCGCCGTCGAAAGGTGGTTGAAGTTTGGTTTGAAGAAGAGGCACAAAAAAAGGAAAGACACCTAAGCTGGTAGCCTTTCCTTTTTCGTTTGTTTCAAATTGTCGAAACCATTGATTCAATGCAAAAATGCAATCGGATCAGGCGGCCAGCGCGTCCTTGACGGTGTCGACAATCGCGTCAAAACCAGTCGGATCGCAGATCGCGATTTCGGACAGTGACTTTCGATCCAATTCGATTCCGGCTTTGTTCAAACCATGAATGAATTCGCTGTATCGAAGACCTCGCATGCGACAAGCAGCGTTGATACGAGTAATCCAAAGCTTACGGTAAGTACGCTTCTTGACTCGACGATCGCGGAACGCGAAAACGCCTGCTCGGATCAAAGTCTCTTTGACCGTGCGGATCATGTTTCGACGACCGCCGCGATAGCCCTTGGCTCGCTTGAAGAGTCGTCGTTTTGCTTTAGCTCTTGCTGAGCCTTTTGTGGTACGCATTATTCTGAACCTGTATTTGTGCTAGTAAGGCCTCGGACGAGAGTCCGACGTTAGTTGCCCGACAGAGCGGAGTTGGTTGGCGGCGAAGTTAATTCGACCACCAACGATTCGGCAATCATTTAGTAGCTGTACTTGCCCAACGCTTTTACGATCGATTTGATCATACATTCGTCTAGGTAAGCATTACCACCACGCAAATTTCGTGTGCGTTTTGCACTCATACGAACGTTGCGGTGGGATTTCCCCGAAGCACGATGCTTGACCTTGCCGGTCGCAGTCAAGCGAAATCGCTTTTTCGTGCCTTTGTGGGTTTTCATCTTGTTCATCAAAACACCAGTTAAGCTAATTTGCCTGTTTTCAGTGAGTCGCGGATTGTACGCAAAACCGATTGGCCCTTGAAGGGCTGATTTGCTCAGATCTGCAAAAACGAGTTTTTTCGGAAACATTTATCGTTTTGACGCACCGTGATTCCAACCAGATCGTCGTGATTGCCGCTCAAATCAACCCAAAACCCGTTTTTTGTACCGAAATCCGGGTTTTGGGACCGTTCGATCCGCGTTGGTGATTTTCTGCCTTATTAGTAAGCTCAAAAACCGTAGCTGGGCTCGCCAGAGTTCAGGGGCCTTACCGATCCACATCCCGAAGTCTGGCGACATCGGCTACGTTCGTATTCGCACTTATACTTATATTACCAAGAAATCTAAGAAACCAACCATGAGAGGCACTGCGGGCCAAGTTGTCATCATCTTGCTGGTTACGATCACGGTGTTCTTTACCAACCTCGGAACGCCTCGGCTTTGGGATCGCGATGAACCTCGCAATGCCGGCTGCGCCGCCGAAATGCTCGCCCGTAACGATTGGGTGGTGCCGATTTTCAATAGCCAGCTCCGCCCTCACAAACCGGCGCTGCTGTACTGGCTAATGATTTCCGCCTATAGCGCGTTCGGCGTTAATGAGTTTTCGGCTCGATTTTGGTCGGCCGCGCTTGCTGTGGGAACTTGCCTGGCAACCTACATGATCGGTCGCCGGTTGTTCGATTCTGTGATCGGTTGCGTCGGCGCGATTGCCTTGGCCACTAGTATGATGTTCGTGGTCGCCGCCCGAGCTGCGACGCCCGATTCGGTGCTGGTGTTTTGTAGTACGTTGAGTTTGATGTTTTTTGTGCTGGGGGCGTTTCCAAAATCAAACGGTGATGAAGCCGATCAATCGTGGCAGGGTTTCTTTCCGACTAACAACTGGTACGTGATCGCAGCTTACATTGCCATGGGATTCGGCGTGTTGGCCAAAGGGCCGATTGGGTTCTTGTTGCCAATGGCGATGATCGGCATGTTCGGATTGTGGAAGACGTTGGCCGAACGGGAAGCAGCAGCTGAACAGGCAACGCAACAGACAAGCACGTCTTGGCTGGTCCGCGCTGGATCGTTTGTAGCGTATTTCCTGCGCTGCTTTGCTCCAGTTCACTTCGCCAAAACACTATGGGCGATGCGCCCCTTAACCGCCGCCGCAATTATTGTCGCCATTTCGTCGCCATGGTTTGTGTGGGTTCATTTCCGAACCGAAGGCGATTTCACACAGTTGTTCTTCATTGGAGAACATTTCGTACGCGCAACAAAAGCGATGGAAAACCACAGCGGCGGTGTTTGGTTTTATCCGCTAGCGATATTGGTTGGCTTTTTCCCATGGTCCTGTTTCTGGGGGCCTGTGGTGGTCGGACTGTTCAAACCAACTGACGCGTCGCCGCAAGGAAAGCGTTGGCGGACGGCAACTTTGTTCCTGTTGTGTTGGGTTGGCGTGCAAGTCGGGGTGTTTACTATCGCCAAGACAAAACTAGCCAGCTATGTGACGCCCTGTTATCCGGCGCTGGCATTGTTGGCAGCTAGTTGCTTGGTTGATTTTGCGCGACAACTTGCCAAACCCGATCGCGTATCGCCGGTTCGAGTCGAACCGTTTTGGTTTTATGCGGCGTTCGTAGGGTTGGGCATCGGCGGGGTTTTGATTTCTGTTGGCATGTGGATCGGCGTTGGAGAATACCTACCGGATGTGCAGTGGCTGGCGGTGTTGGGGCTGATTCCTGTAGCCGCTTCCGCGTGGTTGGTGTGGGAGTTGAGCCGAAATCGCAGTAAAAAGCGCAGTGGTCGGTTGGTGGCGATCTATTGCATCGGTGCTGTGGCGCTGGCGATCGCGGTGTTTGACTTCGGTGCGGTTGTGGTTGATCGTCAGCGATCGTGCATGACGGTTTTGAGTGAAGCCAAAACACGAAGCGGCCCTGTGGCGACTTACGGTTGTCATGAATCGACTTGGGTTTTTTATTGTCAAAAACCTATTGTCGAATTGCATGTAGAAAAAGGGCCTGTACAAACGTTTGCCAGCGAGCCACGGAATGATCCAAAGCCTCGTAAGTTCTGGAAGAAAATGCCGTGGCAGCGATTGAATCAATTCATCGCGAACAATGAAACGCCGTTGATCATCACTAGTAGTGACCAAGCAGACGATTTACTGAAACGACTACCGGGCGACTTTGGCTTGATCTGCGACACGAACTACTTTATCGCCAAGTCCGCCGAAGAAAAAAAGCTGTGCCTGATCGGCCGCGTCAACGAGTAGCTTTGAATATTTGGTCCCCGCGTGAGCTAGTGCATCGGCGGTCTTCCAAATGCACTTGCTTGCGCAGCGAGCTTATATTCGAGCCAAGCTTCTAGACGGCTATTTCTTTTTAGACCAATCACGGCGACGGCGAGAACTCGGGATGTCAAGTTTTTCTCGGTACTTCGCAATCGTTCGGCGAGCTACCGGAAAACCCAGTGCACCGAGACGTTTCGTTAGCTCTTCATCGCTCAGTGGTTTCGCTTTGTCTTCGGCGTCGACCAGCTTCTTCAGTTCGATGCCGATCTTGCCCCAAGCAATCTCTTCACCGGCATCGGTCGTGGTACCATGCACAAAGAACATTCGTAACGGCAAAATGCCGCGATGCGTATCAATGTACTTATCGCCAACGGCTCGACTGATCGTGGTCACTGCCACCCCAACTTTATCCGCGATTTGATCCATTTTTAGCGGTTTGATTGCGTCGGGACCGATATCGAAGAAGTCCTGTTGATAAGTTACCACCTCTTGGGCGACTCGTAACACCGTGCTACGGCGTTGTTCGATCGATTCGATCAACCACTGGGCAGATGCGATTTTTCGTTTGATAAATTCCTTCTCTTCGGCCGTCGCTTGCCCGTTTGCTAAACGTTTGCGGTAGTAGCTGCTGATATGCAAATTCCGGGCGGGCCCTTCTTCCATTTTTACAATGTACTTGTCGCCGTCTTTTTCCAACCACATGTCAGGGTTGACCTTCGGAACAAAGTCATCAAAAAATCGCCGAGCCGGTCGCGGGTCAAGCGTTTTGAGTTCGTCCCATGCCTCGTCGATTTCGTCGAGGCTCATGCCGGTTGCTTTTTCGATCGCCGGAAGACGGTTATGATGCAAATCATCTAAGTGGTCGACGATTAGCTTTCGAACGTTTTGCACGTTCTTTAATTCGGGAGACAGTTGTAGCAACAAACACTCAACCAAATTACGAGCTCCAATCCCTTTCGGATCCAAGTTCTGCACGTGTGCTAACGCCTCTTCGACTCGATCGCTATCCTCAGGGGTTGCGTCGAGCGGCAGTAGATCAGAGAGCGAAATTTTGAGGTAGCCACCGTCTTGAGCCGACAACGAAGAGATGATTCGCTCGCACACTTTCATCAATTTGGGTTCAAGATCCAAGTCGTGCAATTGGTCCAGTAGATGAGTCTGAAGTGACCCGCTGTCGTCGACAATGTTGGCGATAAAATCATGTCGCTTGTCCATCGACTCGCGGACTCGGTTAGACGAAGGCCGGCTTCCATCAAAGTGATCTGGAATGTCGTTGTCTAGATTTAGCAGACGTTCAAAGTCATCTTCGCCGCCCGAGCCCTCTTCAACGATCAGCTCTTTTTGTTCAACGTCCTTTTTTTCTTTTTCGCCGTCTAACTTATTCTTGTTTTCATCTTCGGCGGGCTGATTTTCGACAACACGCTCAAGAGCTGGGTTTTCGATTAGCTCCGTTTCGATCTTTTCTTCCAAAGCAGCCTGCGCCATCTGCAAAATCTCCATCGACTGGATCATTCGCGGAGCCATCGTCTGGCTTTGCTTTTGTGTTTGGGATTGACCGAAGGAAAATCGCATACTTTATAGACCAAAACAAAACAAAAAAATAAAATACAGAGCTGGTTGAATGGCGTTCAGTTGCCTAGGTAAAACCAAACCTGTTAAATTGTCGGCTATTCATTGTAGATGATTTTAGCCTTGTCGGCTCATAATAATTTCAAACCAACCATCTAGTTTACAACGTGATTTGCAGTTTGCAAAAACAATCATCGGATGTCTGCCGTAAATTCAGCGAGGCAGGCGACGATGTCATACCTGTGACACTAAAAAGTGCGTGATAAAAGAAATTTAAGCTTATGGATCAGCATTCAATTCGGTTTCTGTCGTGGAATCTGAACATGATGAACATCTCGGTGGAGGCCCCGAATAATTGGCGGATCGATCAAACGGAATCCCTGATCCGCCAGCGAGTGCTTGAGGAAAAGGCGGATGTCGTTTGCTTTCAAGAACTTCCTGCGATGGTACCTTTTATAGAAACTCATGAACTAGCTCCAGCAAACACAATCAGTCACAGCGGCACAATTGCTACAATTGTCAGGAAAGACTTGATCGAGGGGATGGTATGCCGCGCGGTCGGTCGGTTTGCCGTTGTCTGTGTTTTTCCAAAACTATCGCTGTCAGTTGCCAACGTTCATCTGGAATCAACTCGTGGTGGTGCTGGGCAGCGTTTGCTGCAGTTGCGAACGCTGTTCAACGTTTGCCCGACTGATTCACTGCTGATCGTAGGAGACACGAATACCCGCGTCGCAGAAGAAGCCGCGATTAAAGAAACGGGCTTGATAGGTAAGCGACCGCCAGCTCCTACTTGGGACAGCCGTCGAAATCGATATTCCAATCGAGCTGACTCGAAAGCGTTTTCAAGCTACTTCACTCGATATTTTCATAACGATGCGGTTGCGGTGGACGACATTAAAGTCCACAACCAACCACTTAACTTTGAGGGCACTGAATTTTTTTTGTCGGACCACTTTGCTCTCTCTGGTGTAGCGAGAGTCCTGTAGGTTATTCAGAAATCGATTCAAAGAATTTTGAAGCTAAGCGGCTGTACCGTTTGACTGATTAGCGGGCTTTGGTGTAAACTGCCGGCGACAGTTTTCAACTGGTCAAAAGTGAGCCTCGCGAGGGGGAGCCGTGAACCGGGTCAGGCCTGAAATATGGCGCAGCTCTAAGCGGGGTACTCTTGTGCGGGGCTCTCTTTTGGTCAGTTTTTTTATGCGCCGGCAAGTTTAACGAATGCTGTGAGCTGTTCGCGCTAGCGTCGGGCATTGACAGAATACCGCTTGACCTAAGAACCCGGACCAAAACCTGCCGCAACGCCCGACGCTAGCGCGTTCGGCTCACAGCGGAATCACTTCATCGACTTAATAACCAACCAAATGCCGACCGCAAACGGCGCCAAACAAAACACCGCCACCACGCCAACGGCGAGCAATACACTAAACCCATCTGCTTCGGTGGCTCTTAAAAAACGAAAATTCGCGACAAAGTTGTAGCAAGACCAACCAATCAGCCCACAGCCAACCACGCTCCCGGCCACACGTCCCACTTCGCTACTCAACTGTTGCACTCGCCGTCGCCGCAATTTTGGCGATGCACTTGGCTCAAAGGCAGGAGAAGGCTCGTTTGTATTAGATTCGTTGGGCACGGTTTTCTCGTAGTTTTGATAAATGTGGTTTTAGTAAAGCGAAAATGATTTCGTTACATTATTTAATCACTCAATTGAATCAGTCGAACCGGTCTAAGCTCTCAATTACCGCTCCGGCATGCCACCCGGCAATCGCAGCAAATACCAACGTGATTACGGAATTCATCATAATGCCGATAGCAGTTAAAATGATATCAACGGCAACTAAATCTGAGTTGCAACGCGCGAAGAATACCCCTCCTGCCATTAAACCTGCGAAGGCTAGTCCGCCAAAACACGCGTAGACTGTAATCCATTGTGATTTGTTTTTGTTGACAACGTGATACCAATCCGCGCTGATGATTTGCCACGGAGAACTATTGAACCAGGCCGAAATCAAAAACAAAGGCGCTACCAGCATTCGCAAAGGAATGATCAACACATAAAAAATCGCTCCGGGTAGGCCGGCAATAAAGAAGCTAAAACCAAACAACAAAAACGAAGACCAAAAATCGGACTGCCCCTTACCTGAGAATCTTTGGACTTTGGCGTGCCCCTGGACAGCGTCGCGAAATATGAACCCAGCTATCGTCCACAACCCAAACAACCCGATGTAATACGGCACGCACCCAAACAAGAAACTCGTAAAGTATTTGGACATCGACTCCGTAATCGTCAACGACTCGGTCTTACTGCCGACAGGAAAAATCGCTTCACTAGAAAACCCGCCGATTAACATGATCAAAACAGCGGCCGCGCTCGCGACCAACACGCGCACATCAGACAGCATCCCAACCGTGGCCATGAACAAGTTCGCCGGTTTGAAATCCGGGCGGCGAACTTCTGTTTCCTGTCGCGCCGCAGATTCACGTCGGGAGCGTTTCTTCTTTCGCGGCGCAACCTTCGAACCCGCTCGCGGTTTGGTTGTGACAACTTCGTCAGCGTCTGGTTCCGAATCAGGGACCAGTGTTCCAATAGACTCTAATGACAACACGTCATCCACCGGTAGCGGTTCGTCCAATTCAAGCTCCAGATCTTGATCGCTGGATACGGGAACGGACTTGGGCTTGGCAGACGGCCTCTTTTTGGCCTGTGAAGATTCAACTTTGGACGGTGGAGATTCTGCTTCGGCGTCCTGACCGGCATCAGCCTCATCAGCAGATTTTTTTTTCCGCGGCGCCAATAGATCTTCCTCGGATGTCTCCAAGCCAAACAGCGGAGAAATTGCAGGCCGCTCAAACGTTTCGCTCAGCTTCAATTCGTCGCCGCCCAGAGAGTCCTTAGGCCCCTCCGACTTGTGGCTTCTTCCACCTCGACCGATCGGTTTACTTTTCCGTTTTTTCGTCAACTTCCCGACGTCCAACATCGAAAAACAATCCGGACATTTAACTTCTGTCTCGGCCTGTTCCTCCGTTACCGTGAGAATGGTATCGCAGAATCGGCAAGTAATTCGGTAGTATTCACCGCTATCGGACATCAATGCTTTCACTGGTTAAAGTTGCAACGTCGATCAAACGTTATCCTCGATTGTGATCCAAACAATTCGCTTTCTCAATACCCATTGGCATTATCGGCCACGTTGTATCGGTTAAAATTGAGCCAACGTGATTGGGCACCAGATTAAATCCGTTTTTGAAGCTGGGTGTTTTGGTAACCCGACGCGTTAGCGAGGAACCCGTTACAATCCTCGCTAACGCGTCGGGTTACCATTTAAAGAACCGTTCCGCAATCAAGCTTGTCCGATCTTACGAAGCTCTTGGGTACTGAAAGCAACGAATATGAAACTTGTCAAAGTCGCCGCCGGCATTCTCAACCAAACGCCACTAGACTGGAACCAAAATCGAGACAACATCCTGCAGGCAATCGAAACTGCCAAGTCGCAAAATGTCTCTTTCTTGTGCTTGCCGGAACTTTGTATCACCGGTTACGGTTGCGAAGACGCCTTTCATTCTACCGGTGTGCAGCAAGCCGCAATCGATTTATTGTTTGAAATTTTGCCAGCAACCAAAGGCATCGCTGTTTCGGTCGGATTGCCGATCAGCTATGCGGGCGGCCTTTTCAATACAGCAGCCATGCTGGTCGATGGCAAGATTGCTGGCTTTGTCGCCAAACAACACCTTGCCGGTGACGGTATCCACTATGAACCGCGATGGTTCAAGGCTTGGCCCAGCGGGGTGCAAGGCGAAGTCGAACTAAACGATGTCGAGTATCCAATCGGAGATATCCTGTTCGAAGTCGGCGGTGTACGAGTCGGTTTTGAGATTTGCGAGGACGCTTGGGTTGGCAGTCGACCCGGTGGACAACTCGCCGCTAAAGGCACCGACATTATTTTGAATCCCAGCGCCAGCCACTTTGCGTTTGGTAAGCACGAGGTCCGACAACGGTTTGTGCTCGAAGGCAGCCGAGCATTCAATGTGACTTACGTTTACGCGAACCTTGTCGGTAACGAATCGGGACGAGCGATTTTTGACGGCGACGCGATGATCGCAACCGGCGGACAGATGGTTGCGATCGGCCCGCGGCTTTCTTATCAACCGACTATGGTGACCGCGTTCGTTGTCGACATCAACCTGACACGAATGAATCGAGCTAAAACGGGATCATTTCAGCCGGAGATCGACGGTGACGAAAGTGATGTGATTCATGTTGATTTTGAAATCGCGCCCGTCGAACTACAAAAACCGAATGTCGAACCGGTGTCTTGGCTGGCGGGCGCTGATGTTAAGTCGGAAGAGTTCACTCGTGCGGTTTGCTTAGGGTTGTTTGACTATATGCGGAAGAGCCATTCATCGGGATTTGTGGTTTCATTGAGCGGTGGATGCGATTCGGCCAGTATCGTGGCGCTGATAGCGATGATGGTCAAACTGGCTTGTGCGGAACTAGGTTTTGAAACGACCTGCCATCGAATGGGATGGTTTGTTTCTGGCAAGCATCAACCCAAAGACGAAGCGGCGCTGATGAAACGGCTTGTGACAACCGTTTATCAAGCGACCAAAAATAGCGGTAGTGTGACTCGCGGCGCCGCCAAAGACGTGGCGACAGCAGTCAACGCAACTCACTACGAATTTGATGTGGAACCGATCGCAGAAAATTATCGCAGTATTGTATCCGAGGCAATCGGCGAGCCACTGACTTGGGATAAACATGATATTGCATTGCAAAACATCCAAGCCCGCGTTCGTTCGCCGGGCGTTTGGATGTTGGCGAACCTGAACAACGCGTTGCTTGTTTCGACCAGCAATCGCAGCGAAGCGGCTGTTGGATACGCAACCATGGACGGCGACACTTCGGGGGGGATCAGCCCGATCGCCGGTATCGACAAAGCGTTTCTTCGTAAATGGCTAGTCTGGATGGAACGCGAAGGCCCCGATGGATTCGATCCAATCCCGGCACTCAAATCGGTGAACGACCAACAGCCTACCGCCGAACTACGCCCGGTCGATCAAAAGCAAACGGATGAAGACGACTTGATGCCGTATGAGGTTTTGGATGCCGCCGAGTGCTTTGCGATTCGCGATAAGCTAATGCCAGCCGAAGTGCTGCAACGGCTGGAACTTGAATTTGCTGATTTCGATCGCAAACAACTGGGACTGTGGACGATCCGTTTCTTCAAACTCTGGTGCCGCAACCAATGGAAACGCGAACGTTACGCCCCGTCATTCCATTTGGATGACAAAAACCTCGACCCAAAAACTTGGTGTCGGTTCCCGATTCTCTCCGGCGGGTTCCAGCGAGAGCTTGCGTTGCTAGAAGAAGATTTGGCATAGTCGCCTTTCACGCAGTCAAAGGCGGCAATGAAAAAAGCAGCCCGGTCATTCGACCGAGCTGCCCTGATTATTCAATAACAAGTAAGCTTATTTTTTTAGTTCAAAACCAGACTTCTTAAGCTGTAAGCGAACGGATTCGTTCATTACGTCGCTCAAGGTCTTCTCGGCTTCACCACCGGCAGTCATTTTCTTACGCTCGGCTGCGATGTGTGCTAGACGCTCTTTGTTGAGTACTGCGATCTGTGCTTTGATCTCCGCCCGCTCTTTGGTCATCTTTTTCAGATGAGCAACCCGCTCGACTTCGGTCATTTTTTGCATCGCTTCTGGAAGCACTTTCTTGTCTAGCTTCTTCAGTCCTTCCGCGTCGTCGCCAAATGAATCTACCAAGTCACGACCTATATTGTAGTAAGACGACGATGATTTAGCTGCTGCACGACTAACGATCCCACCGCCGTATCCTTGGGCTGCAGATTTGCTTGCGTTTCCATCTTGAGCCAATTGATTGTTGGAGAACTTATCCCGTTCGCGCTTCGCACCGTACCACAGGTAAGTTTTGTTGAGTTTGCTATTGAGTTCAATAATGATCTTGTCCTGAGGACACTCAATATGAACCGTCCTGTGGTCTTGATTGATGTTCAGATATTTACCTTCGGTTAATTCTGCAGCGTGTTGCCACTTACCCGACACACCCGTGTTGTAATTGCCGCAATGGATCGTGTTTACGACCACGCCCGATTCAATCGCTTTCTTGCAAACCTTTTCGTAGCCCACCGAACCTTGAGTAAACGGTTCATTGCCCGCGATAAAAATCGCTTTGTACGAATTGGGTTCGTCGCTCCAGTCTAGACGCGTCAAGCATTCGTCGATTACCTGGCCGCAGTATTCATCGCCGCCTTTGGTGGTCAATTCAAACAACACTTCTGAGATCCGGTCCATGTCGGTGGTCAACTGCTCGACTTGTCGAATGTACCCTTCCGACGCTGGCAAGCGAGAATTACCGTACTCAAAAACGGCGACTCGCAGTAGCGGCGTCTGGCCGGCTTTTTCGGCTTTGGAAAACTCTTGGACGATCCCCCAAAGCTGAGCCTGTGCTTGACCGATCAAGCCGTCCATCGAATTCGACGTGTCCAGCAAAATCGCGACGTCCACTGCCGCTCGTTTACCCGTGAATGGACTCTTGCTGTCGTCATCTTTAACGTCTTTGGCGGAGCTTACCGTAATCGTTTTGGAGGTTCCATTTTCTACTTTGATCGTCACGTCTTGCGCTGAAAGCGAACTGGACGTGAACAATAATCCGAGGCTGGCGATCGCGGCAAGGGATAGTTTGGCGAAATAACTTGACATCTGCACTCTCCTGAAA
>CAZHCH010000100.1:0-11775 GCA_964530985.1 uncultured Pirellulaceae bacterium
GGGCTGATGAAGTCTTGAAACATTATCCAGATGCGATCACAATCTTCATCCACCCCGGCAGCATCGAAGAGCTTGAGCGTCGCCTGCGTGGCAGAGGCACCGAAACGGAAGACGCGTTGAGTCGACGATTAGAGGTTGCTGGTCGCGAATTAGCAGCAGTTGAAAAGTATCGGCACACCGTGACCAACAAGACGATTGACCAAACCGTAAATGACATTTGCCAGCTTCTACAAGCAAAAAAGTAAGTAAAAGAATATGTACGACGAACTAAAAGAAGAAGCCATCGTTCGAAAAGTCGGCGGCCGTTTCAAGCTGTCCACATTGATTCAAAAGCGAATGGTTCAGCTGAACAAGGGATCCCGTCCATTGATCACCACCAGTCTGGATGACAAGATGGCGATTGTGCTGCAAGAGATCATGCAGGACAAAATCTATCTGGACACCGATGCCAACGTTGGTATTTCTGGGTCACCAGATTTTGATGACGCCCCTGAGTTGAACTTGGACGATCTGTAAACCGATCTTGTCGGGTTTTAGATTTTGTCTTGAGGGTTCACTGTCTCTTTTGGAAGCGGAAGCATCATGGCGAAAAAGTCGATCGTCGTGGCAGTGACCGGTGGCATTGCCGCGTTTAAGTCTGCCGCTTTGGTGAGTCGTCTTGTTCAAGACGGTTTCGCGGTGCGCGTCGTGATGACCCAATCCGCGACAAAATTTGCCGGGGCGGCAACCTTTCGTGCGCTGACCGGTCAATCAGTTGTCACCGATTTGTACGACGAAGGATTTTCACTTGGCGCACATATCGAGATCGCTCGTGATAGCGACTTACTGTGCGTAGTGCCGGCGACGGCTAACTTTCTGGGCAAGGCCGCTAACGGCATCGCAGACGACTTAGTAAGTACACTTTATTTGTGTTTCAATGGACCAGTCCTAGCAGCACCGGCAATGAACGTCGAAATGTGGAACCACGTTGCCGTTCAACGAAACATGACTCAGTTGACCGAAGACGGTGTTCAGTTTGTCGATCCACAAGCAGGTTGGCTCAGCTGCCGTACCGAAGGCGTCGGCCGGATGGCCGAACCTCAAACGATCGCTGATGCGATCACGGATGCACTCAAATAGATTTGCCGGCATTGAATCAAATCAAAATTTGGGTTTACTATTGGAGTTGGAGGATTGCTTCAGCAACACCGTCGCTCACCATGATTCCGCGCTGAGTCAATCGGCAGACGCCAGCAGAGATCTCGATCAAGCCGGAATCGGTCAACAGATCACGAGTGGCCACCGGAAGTGTGTTTTCGAAAGTTAGCCCGGTCATTGTTTCAAGTGCGGCAATGTTTACACCTTGCAAAAGGCGTAGCCCAACGACCAGTCGCTCGCGAGCAGCCGCCACGCCGGTAAGTTCTTCAGTTTGATCGACTGGGCTTTGGTCGCTTTCAAGTCGTTTGATGTAAGTCATTGTGCTTTGGTGATTGGTTGACCGTACGCCGTCGATGAAGCTAGACGCGCCTGGCCCAAAGGCGAAATAACCACTGCCGTTCCAATAGCTGTGGTTGTGCCGGCACTGATGCCCCGGTCTTGAGAAGCTCGACAGTTCGTACTGTTGCCAATCGGTTTGATTGAGTTGTTGGATCGAATGCTCGTACATGTTCGCTCGTAGATCTTCATCGGCGACGGCGAGCCCACCGCGCTGCAAGCGATTCCAAAACTGCGTGCCTTTTTCGTAGGTCAATTCGTAAGTCGAAATGTGATCGGGCTGCAGCGCCAATGCGTCCGAAAGGTCTGTTTTCCATTGTTGAAAGGTTTCTTGCGGGGCGGCAAAGATCAGGTCCATCGAAACGCTACCGACGTTTGCTTTGGCAAGTTCCACCGCTT
The DNA here is from genome assembly GCA_964530985.1 of uncultured Pirellulaceae bacterium. GTDB lineage: Bacteria > Planctomycetota > Planctomycetia > Pirellulales > Pirellulaceae > Mariniblastus. The sequence goes on from CAZHCH010000100.1 coordinate 1,873, forward strand.
GAACGACTTTGGCGGGCGAGTGGTCGCGTTCGAGTCGTTTCAGTTTTTCGATGTTGAGGGACTGGACGCCCAGGCTGATTCGGTTGACGCCCAATTCCAGTAGTGCCTCCAGTTTCTCGAGACTTACATCGCTGGGGTTACATTCAGCGGAAACCTCGGCATTGTTTGCCAGACGGAATCGATCAGCAACAATCTTTGCGAGGTGTTGTAACTGATCCGGGGTTAGGTGGCTGGGCGTGCCGCCGCCGAAGAACAGAGTATCAAGTTCATACGACTTAGGCAGTTTTCCGATCTCGATCTCAAGGGCATTGAGGAATCGTTCGACCAGATGATCGCGGCCGGAAATCAACGAAAAATTGCAGTAGCCACAGCGGTGCCGACAGAAGGGAATGTGAATGTAGGCGGATCTTGGCGGCACAGGAGAATTTCGAATTAAAGGAGACAATGCCGTTGGACAGCGCGTACCTATATTGAACGGTAATTGACGAGTCGTTTTTCTAGGCTGAACTGAAGGAATGCCCGATAAAGTTACCTAACTCGGATATTTTTCCAAGGCAGCCGACAACTGGTTGTTCTCTGTAAGAAAAACATCGCTCGCGGAAAATGAGACGCTGGGAACTACGTTTCCCCGGTCGCTCTCGGTTTATCATTCTACTTTGGCGTTTCATCGCAAACCATCGGCCAGCGTCTGGATACTACCGCCTAGTTCAGTTAGACTGTCGTCACCAAAATACACTGTTATCCGGAGTAATAAATGTCCCAAGCCCAAATTGAACAACAGCCGCAAGTTTTTGGACACCCTACTGGGTTGTATACGCTGTTCTTTGCCGAAATGTGGGAACGGTTTTCCTACTATGGTATGAGAGCTTTGTTGCTCTTTTATATGATCAAAGGTTTCCTCGGGTACGGTGACGGGCAAGCCTACGCTGTCTATGGAGCCTACACTGCGTTGGTTTACATGACTCCGTTTATCGGTGGTATGTTGGCTGACAGGTACCTCGGAAAGCGATTGGCGATCGTGCTTGGTGGATTGTTAATGGCGGGTGGGCACCTGCTAATGATGTTTGAATCGGAATGGCCGTTCTTTTTTGCGTTAGCGATGCTAATTGCAGGCAACGGATTCTTTAAGCCGAATATCTCGACAACTGTTGGTTCGCTCTACCCTGCTGGTAGTAAAAAACGAGATGATGGTTTCAATATTTTCTACACCGGTATCAACCTTGGGGCGGCAATTAGTCCTTTGTTGTGTGGATACGTTGGCGAAACGTTTGGCTGGCATTACGGCTTTGGATTGGCCACGATCGGAATGTTAGTTGGCTTGGCTGTGTTCGTTATGCCTAACATTGTCACGCAACTACTGATCGCGGCAGCGGCAATTGCCGCTAGTGTGGGAATGTTGGTATTCCGCCCGGACAATATCTACGCCATTTCAATCAATGTGTTTGTTGCTATATGCTTAGTGGTTTCGGCTGTCGTTGCTTGTTTGGCTCTTTCCCGCGGTGGTCTTCCTAAGTGGGCTGGTGGTAGACCGGACGACATGGATTCAAGGCATGACTGGAAAATTTATATCGGAACAGCGATTTCAATTCCTATTTTTGCACTGCTTGTTTCAGGACTGTCACCGTTTCGCAGTCCTCCAGCTGATGCAGAGCTTAAAACAAAAGACGTCATTCTCTCCGAGCGGGTGGCATTTCTTGAGAAATTAAATGTCGATGATGCCACGATTGAGAAAGTACGTGAAGCAGGAATTGATTTCGAGCCTCAGCTTCGTGGTGAGCCTTATCAGATGCTCTCAAAAGATTACATCGCTACCGTAAAAGAGGATTACGGGACAATTCCGGGTATCTTCATGGAGGAAGTCAGCAAGCCTGCGGGACTTGTACTTACGGTACTTGGGATACTGGCGTTTGGATATTTGATTATCGAGACATTCAAGCTGAAAAAGTATCAACGCAACCGAATGATTGCAGCTCTTGTGCTCATCTTTTTTCAAATGCTGTTCTTTGCGTTTTTTGAGCAAGCAGGTAGCAGCGTCAACAACTTTACCGACCGGAATATTGACCGTGTTAGTGAGGGGGCGGCGATTACTCCAGATCAAGTCGGCCAAACAATCACAGTTGAACCTACTCAAGCACAACTTGGCTATAAGTTCAATGCAGGGGAAGACGCGTTTACCAACTCCGATCTCGATGAAGTTCGCAAGATTATCAAGGAAGTTGATGGTGTCGACAAAATTGAAATGAAATGGAATGTTTCCAAAGAAGACGTCGGCATGGGGGTCGCTTCACGGCTTGATGAATTGCCAGCTTCCATTTTCCAGTCCTTCAATGCAGTCTTCATTCTGGTCTTCGCTTTGCTTTTCAATCTCATGTGGGCATGGCTTCGCAAAAGGGGACTCGATCCGAGTGCACCAGTGAAGTTTGGCCTTGGGCTTATTCAGCTCGGTATGGGCTTTGGCGCATTCTGGTTAGGAGCACAAAACTGTACCGATGTTGGTATGGTCGCGATCTCGTGGCTGACCCTTGGGATTTTGTTGCAAACCACCGGTGAGCTTTGCCTGTCACCAGTTGGGCTTTCAACGATGACTAAGCTCAGCCCAAAGATGCTGGTCAGTACGCTGATGGGTGCTTGGTTTTTAGCCACAGCTTTCAGTCAGTACCTTGCTGCGATTATCTCTCAGTTTACCAGTGTTGGAGGCCACGGCGGGGGCGGTGGAAGCCTGCCGGCTCCGATTGACACTGTAAACGTTTACGGTGACGTGTTTAAATCGATTGCGATTACAGCGATGATTTGCGGAGGTGTTTGTATTCTGTTGTCACCTCTATTGAAATACATGATGCACGAGAATCTTGTTTTGGACGATGACGGCAATGTTGTTGAAGACACCAAAGCAAGTGCCTAGTTAGTTGAATGAGGTGTGGTTTTTCCATGCAGTTTAAAGTTCAAAACTGACATGTAGTACCTTGCTAAATTTACATCATTTCCTACCAAGCGGCTAAGTAGTCAAGCGATTACTTAGCCGCATGTTTTTCTGTTTGACTGCCACCCATCAAAAATAAACGCGTCATTGACGCGTTTTTTAATTCAGTGACCGACGTTTCTCCAACAACGCTAAAGCCAAGCTTGATCGCCATGGATCGCGATCAGCTTGCGGTCGCGCTAGAATCAATCGGTGTGCCTGAAGGGCAGCTCAAGATGCGAGTCAGTCAGCTTTGGCATTGGCTGTACATTCGCGGTGCGAAGTCGTTCGATCCGATGCTGAATATCAGCAAGGCGCTGCGTGAACAGTTGGCCGCTAATTTTCGCATTGGCTACCCCGAAATCGTCGACGCGCAAGTGTCAAAGGATGGCACGCGGAAATGGCTAGTCCGTTTTCCCGCTACCGAAAAAACGGGGTCAGTCGAAGTTGAAACCGTCTACATCCCAGAATCCGAACGAGGAACGTTGTGCGTTTCTAGCCAAGTCGGTTGTAGTTTGACTTGTACGTTTTGCCACACCGGTACTCAAAAAATGGTGCGGAATCTGACCGCCGCAGAAATCCTCGGCCAGATGATGCTTGCTCGACACGAGATGGGGGATTTCGAAGGACAAGAATTCGACCCGACTAATGTGATTGCACCGTCGACGGGTCGCCGTGTGTCTAATGTGGTGATGATGGGGATGGGGGAACCGCTATTCAATTTCGAAAACGTAAAACAAGCTCTGTTAATCGCGTTGGATGAATCTGGACTCAATTTTTCACGTCGGCGAATCACTCTGTCGACCTCGGGAGTGGTGCCGGAAATTTACCGTACTGGTGATGAGATCCGAGTCATGTTGGCGATCTCGCTGCATGCCACACGCGACGAATTGCGCAACGTACTGGTCCCAATCAATCGCAAGTATCCACTAGAAAAGTTGATCGAAGCTTGTCACGATTACCCGGAAAAATCACCTTCGCGGCGAATCACGTTTGAATACGTCATGTTAAAAGGCGTGAATGACTCCTTGGTTGATGCTGCTGAACTGGTAGCCTTGCTGAACGGGGTTCCCGCCAAAGTAAACTTGATTCCTTTCAATCCTTGGCCGGGGTCTGAATACGAATGTTCGAGCAAGAAGGTGATCGAACGGTTTTCTGATTACTTGGAAGAACATGGTTTACCGGCACCGATTCGTACGCCTCGTGGTCGGGACATCTTAGCGGCTTGCGGGCAGTTAAAGTCAGATTCCAAAAAGACGGTCGTGGAATTGAAGTAGCTCTTTTGATTTCGACAATGAACTAACTTTGTCGATCATCGTGTCTACCATAGCGTTCTGCCAGTCGAATTGGGTCTGCACCAAAGAGATAGGCTGTTGAGAGCATCCAGTTTTTTAGTGTCTGACGGATTGGGCCAACCGCTTGCCAACGACGCGCGTCGACATGAGTGGGACCGGCAAGTAATTGGGGGCGTGGGCGGGATTGCTGTTTGCCGTACCGTGTTTTGAGCTTTTGGCTAAAAGCTAAATCTTCCATAAACACGATCGAGCGAAAGCCACCAGCTGACTCAAAAAGCGATTTGGAAACAAACATTGCTTGATCGCCGTAGACGAGGCCTCGCCAGCGAACTCGCCAAGCGTTGCCTCGTTCGATCCACCGGAACACTTGACCTGGGTGTTCGATTCGTTGGTGAAAGCCGCCAAATAATAGATCAAGGTCAACGGCCACTGATTTGATTTGCTGAATTGAGTGTTCAACTAGCCAGTTATCTGCATGCAAAAACAGCAGCACGTCGCCAGTGGATTCTGCCGCCCCCGCGTTTAGTTGGGTTCCGCGTCCAGCTGGCGAATGGACAATGCGACACCGCGTTTGCTGGCATATTTCTACTGTCGAATCGCTACTGCCGCCATCGACAACAATCACTTCATCTGCACCTGCCTTCCAAGCAAGTTCGACGGATCGCGCGATAGCGTCAGCTTCGTTGATGACGGGGATGATGACGGAAACTCTCATGCACTCGCAGCGGCAATCTACTTGGGTGTCAACAAAAAACACGTTTGACCCATCATAGATCAAACGTGCATGATATGCTCTTATTTTGTCGACAACTTACTTGTTTTGTTGGTCTGTGTTTTTGGTATCAGTGAGTTGAGCCATACGAAGTTGCGGTGACTGAGCTATGAAAGCTTCAACTGTCGGAACGTTCTTGTAGCCAGCTATTCTACGCCGAACCCACTTGCCATCACGTTTCTCAAACATGATCAGTTGCGGCACGCCCTTGCCTTCCGTTAGTTGCATTGCGATTTCATGTTCTGCATCGAAGTCAACGGTTGCCCAGTGACAATTCTTGAACGCTTCTTTTTGCATTAACTGGGGAATCGTAGTGTTTTTCATAACTTGACAGGGAGGGCACCATGTTGCCGTCACAAGAACGAGAAGTGGCTTGTCGCCAGCTTGCGCCCGTTCGAAAGCGGTGTTGTAGTTGACTGGGCTTTGCCCAAAGGCATAGCTGGCTGTGAGCGCAATAAATGAAAACACAGCCAAGAGGGGTGAGGGGCGTCTCATAAGATTTTTTCCTTCGTCCGTGACGGAAGTGCATCGCTTAGGTTGATCTGGCGACTGCACCGTGATTTGCTTGGCGTAACACTAATATCGTCGATGACAGCCCCTTTCCGTTGCTTGGTTGGAAAATGCTCAGCAACATTCTCAAATGTCGATCGTGTTTTCCTAACCACCGGAAAAGCCGGACTTTAGACTTGTCGACCTAACGCCGAATAACCCGAACATCTGGGCAAAATTAATAGCAAATCTCGCCAACGTTAGATGTTTCGCTAAAACAGAACGATGGGCTTGGCATATAAAAATTGATATAATTGCTGTGGGTCAAACTCCGACCAATTGTCCTTGATAATTTGTAAGGGCTTTTCGCTGGGTGGCTTTGGCATTTGCTCATTGCTGGATCGAATGACTGATTTGCTTTTTTTAAACTATTCTCCTAATTGATTCGCATCGGCTATGAAGCTTCGAGTTGGTTTGGTCGGATTAGGCGACCAATGGAAATCACGGCACCGCCCAGCGTTGATGGCGCTTGCAGACCGGTACGAGGTGCGGGCTGTGTGTTGTGAAGTCGCAGAGCGATCACGTCAGGTCGCAGCGGAATTTGGTGCGATTGGGATGGATGGGTTTCGCGCAATGATGGAGCGAGATGACATCGACGCAATCTTGGTGTTGTCCCCGGATTGGTACGGGCCGCTACCAATTTTGGCAGCCTGCGAGGCAGGTAAAGGCGTTTACAGTTCGGCTGCGCTGGACGTCTCCGAACATCAAGCGGGGGATATTCGTCGCCGAATTGAGGACTCGGGTGTGGCATTCATGGCCGAGTTGCCTCGGCGGCACGCAGCGGCGACAATTCGGCTCAAAGAGCTGATCGCAACTCGACTGGGACCGCCACGGTTGTTGTTCTGCCATGAACGGATGCCAATGGAAGGCCAATCGAATTCGCGACGCCGAGGAGACTATTGCCCGTTGGCGATGCGACATTTGATGGAACTGGCTGATTGGTGTCGATATTTAGTAAACGATGATCCGACCTCGGTGATCAGCGCCATTCACGAACAACATGATCAACATGTCGATTTATTTTATCAAATGGTCAGCCTCGAATTTCCAGCCTTGAAAGTCCCTGCTGACCATCCCATGTCTGGGTGTAAACCGCAGGCTCAGTTGAGTGTGGGGCATTATATTCCCGAACGCTGGACAGACGCTCTGTCATTCAAGCGCCCCGCTTCGATACAGTTATGTTGCGAGCGAGGAATGGCGTTCATTGATTTGCCGTCGAATTTGGTTTGGTTTGATGATGCCGGTCAGCATACGGAGTCGTTGGATACCGAACGTGCCGTTGGTGAACAAATGCTCGATCGATTTTACCGAGCAGTGACTAGCTTGATCCGAAAGACAACCGACCCTCAAGATGCTTATCGCGCGATGAAGATCGTTTCGAGCGCAAATGAATCGGTGAAAACTGGGCAGCGAATTGAAATCGATTATCATTCAGACTAGGCTCGTAAATGGGCGTAGGCATCCAGTCTGCGGTCGATGCACTTTGTTTCACTTGCGATTCAAAAGGTTTTCAGTAAAACCATTTCGGTACAACCAGTTTTCTTTTATATTTCTTCAAACGCATCATCTTTTGAAAGAATCCAATGACTCCCGTTGAAAAAGTTGCCCTGCTGCGTGCGGCTTGCTGTGTCGCCGGTATCGACAAAGAAATCTCCCCCGAAGAGGAAGCAGTCATTCGTCGACTTGCATCCGAGGTCGGTGTTGGGAAGGCATCGCTACAGGCAATGATGGACCGAGCGACATCGGACCAAGAATTTTACAAAGAACAATTTAATGCATTCAAAAGCGATCCTCAGCAGACGATGGCCGGACTGTTGGAGATCGCTATCGCCGACGGTCAGGTCAGCGATGAAGAAGTCGCCGTGCTGGGCGAACTAGCCAGTCGACTGGATGTACCGACGGAAGTCTTTCAAGAGTTGGTCCAACGGGTCAAAGCGTTGTAAGTGAAGACCAATCGTATGAACCAACAAACCCACATGGTCGAAAAAATCTCGGCCGCCGACACGCTTTTTATTCGTCAGCAAGTCCTGCGCCCGAACTTGACTGCCGATCAATGCCACTTTGAAGGTGATCAGGACGAAACCACGTTTCACATAGGAGCGTTCAAAGAAGGCGTGTTAATCGGCATCGCGACGATGATGCGAGATAGCTCCGCCGAGTTAGCGGCCATCAGCACGGATCAATATCGGTTGCGCGGGATGGCGGTTCTTCCTGAATACCGCGACCAAGGAATCGGGCGTTCTATTTTAGAGGCGTGCATCCAAGAAGTTCGCCATCGTGAATGTCATCTGTTTTGGTGCAACGCAAGAGTGACGGCAGCGCGGTTTTATACGGCGGCTGGTTTTTCAAAAACATCCGAAACCACGTTTGATATCCCCGGCGCTGGACTTCACTTTCTGATGTTCAAACAGCTTTGAGCAGCGATACCAGTTCGACGCTCGAGTTTTGAAGTTGCATATTTGTAATTTCCTTGGGCTGGTAGATTTGAAACACGGAGGTCACAGAGAAAAGGTGTGAAGGAAAACTCAGTGCCTCTGTGTTTTTATCTTCTTCGCAAGCCGTTCTTGTAGATGCGTTTGCGTGTGTCGCGAGCTTGTATTTCAAGTGTGTTTTCATTGAAACCTGTCACTAAAAGGTTGGATGAACCATATTTTTGTTTAGTCACAATTAACCTAGCGCCCCAAACATTTGCGATACAGCTGCTGCCATTTTTGTGTTTGCTGGCGGATGTTGAATCGCGTTTGAATTTGTTTGACTGCGGCAGCGCCGTACTGCTTGGTGTTGCCGTTTAAACTGACTGCGATTTTTTCTGCCAGCGCATCAGAATCCGCAACTGGACAGAGCCAGCCTGTTTTTCCATCAATCACGTACTCTGGCAACCCGCACGTGTCAAACGCGACCACCGGCGTGCCACAAGCCATCGCTTCGAGTCCAACTTGCGGTTGGTTGTCTTCGATTGAAGGAACCACGATCACGTCGGCAGCTGAATATGCTTGGCAGAGCTTTTCTGCTGAGTCGATGAATCCTAATAGGTTCATTTTCGGCAGTGATTCAGTTTGCTCAATCTTTCCCGATCCAAATACTAAGCATTCACAATCAACGCCGGCGGCCTTAACTTTTTTCAAGGCGGCCATTAAGTGCGCGAAGCCCTTGCGTGGGTTGTCGATCTCCATCGCGCCGAAGCCGATGAGTTTTTTTCTCGGGGCTAGGTTTAATGCGGCGCGTGCTTTGTTTTGATCGATCGGCTGAAACGTTTCTAGTTGTAGGCCGAGTTCAATTTTCTGAAAGCGAGTTTTCGCCGGCCAGACAGAACTTCTGCGTGCAAGATCCAGCATCCACTTGGAGGGGGCGACGACTTGTAGGTTTTTGCTGCGGTACGCTCTTCGTTTTGCCAGTAATGACGTCAACGAAACGTCTAGCGGATTAGGTGAATGGACTTGCGGGCAGTCACCGCATCCGTCAGCGAAGCGCATGCAATCCCCGTTGTAATGGCATCCCCCCGTAAAGGCATGGGTGTCGTGCAGCGTCCATACGATTGGGATGTGTTCAGGGATGGATTTGAAAAATGACGGAAAGTCGGCAAAGAACGAGATCCAATGCAAGTTGACAATGTCCGCATCGATTGAGGCCCAGTCCAAGATACTGGGAGCGGGTTGTTCGGCCATCGCAAACGTCTCAAGCGATAGATCACGGTTGTCGAGGTGTTTGTCATATAGGCGGTGGATTCGTCGGCGTCGGCGTTTAGCGAGAAACGAAGTGACGGCAGCCAATGGGCCTTCGTGCTGGGCGGGCGTGAATTCGATTTTTGTGAAGTCGTCACCGAACGACTGATTTTTTTCGTCGATAAAATAGTAGAAACGACTGTCTACACCTGCTTGTTGTAATCCGTTGTGCTGGCGAATAGCAGCGGTTGCCGCACCGCCATGTGGGAAAGTACAAAAGTGAGCGACTTTCATTTTAACGTTCGCCTAGGCGATTTTTGGCTGATGCCGAAATGCTTCTGGATGGTGTCGTTCAAACCGATTTTTTTCTAAGAACATGTTTTCCAGTGTTGACAATTCGTCGCGTCGGCCGAATTTAACTTTGACTCGACGACGGAATTCTTCCCAGCGGTCGAGTGTACTATTCCAACTTGCGCGGTCTTTTTCTGTTTTTGTTGTTGGTATGAGGCACTGCTGAACGAATTGGTCTTTTTCTTGCATGAAGCCGTGTAACAGAACTTTGTTCGGGTCCATTACGTCGCGGCGTACGCGTAGGTTGGTCGAAAATGAAATTTGTCGAGTGAATCGGGTTCGTCCAAGTTTGTCAGCAAACTGGAATACAGCCAT
>CAZHCH010000101.1:0-11607 GCA_964530985.1 uncultured Pirellulaceae bacterium
CTGCGGAAGTTGCCAATGTGTGCGAAGTCGTAGACCGTCGGACCGCAACTGTACATTTTGACTTTACCCGGCGTGATGGGGGTGAAGTCTTCAAGCTGATTGGTAAGCGAGTTGTAGAATCGAATCTGCATGTCGGTGCGTCAGGCTACAAAATTGGGTAGAAGTAAAACGGTACTGTACCGGTTTTATAAGGTTCCCGGCAAGGTCGACGACTACTTTATGACTCCCGTGTAGTCCCAGATCTCATATAGCCATGGATTGACCCAAGGGTTTTCAGCCGAATAGGCAGCCGAAAGAATGCTAAACGCCAGCAACAGGTAGCAAATGGCTTTGCCTGATTTTGATTTGGCCAGCCAATCAATCACGGGTAGCATTGTGACCAACCACAGCGGTATTAGCCAAAAGGCCCAGCGCAGCCCGCTGGTTACGCCACCATAGTTGCAGTCGATCGCTGGGCGGCGGAGGTAAAAACCAACCACGACCACGGACAAGGCGATGGTTAGTGCTCCCAGCCATCGCATTTGATATTGGCCGGCGAATTTGTAGCCAACTGCCATCGCGATCATGCCAGCCAAACTGAAAATCCAAATCGGCGTCAGCGAAAAGATACCATGGTGCCCGAACAAAACGTGAAACGCGTAAACCATTCGATCGGGTTGCCCCTGGTCGACCAACGATTTCCGATCGTTCAGTTTTGACCAGTAGCTTTGAGGGTAGTCGTACCAGTTGCCCCAAGCATGAATTGAGTAAGTCGTTTCTTTTGATTGGTTTGTGATCGCGTACTGTTGGCTACTGGTGGCATCGCGAACGACCCAACGTTTGATGTTGGTAGGAGTGCTGGGCCAGCCATCGGGTTCGACTTGTGGCGCCGACATTTCAAAGTGCTCGGCTGCGGCACGGCGGATTTCAGCCGGTAGCTCTCCTGCGTCCAACGCCGACCAAAAATGTCCATCAACGGTGGTCACAACTTCACCATCTGACCGATGCAAGTAGGCCAACTTCCACGTGTCATGAGCCAAAAAGTTGGTGCCTAACGAAGCCGCGACGATCAATAATGCCGCCGGCAAAAAACCAAACAGTGTTTTCGAAAACGATTTGATTCCGCAGATCACCATCGCCGCCGCAAAGAAACTGGCTGCGGGAAGTTCGTTTGCAAACGCGATCGCTGCAAACAATCCGCAGGTGGCGTAAGTGACCCAGCCGCTATCAGGTTTGCGCCAGATCACTGTTAGTAGATAAACCGCGATCATCACAGCAGTCGCCGCCGGCAAATGGTTGTTTAGCACGATCGCAAAGGTAGTCAAGAACGTTCCAAAGCCACCACAAGCCAACACGTAGTACCGCGACCAGTCACGAACCGGTAGCGAGTTGATCGTTTTGGCTAAAAAGAACATGAACGCCAGCCAACCACCAGCGTTTAAAATCAAAAGCAAGATCCGTATGATCGGTACGGAATCGCGTTCCATCGTTAGGCCAGTGGCTTGTTTGATTGCCATGTAACCGCCCGAGAGCAGTGTTGGCAGCAGCGTCGGTTTACTGGAGTAGAAATGGTGTTTGCCGTCTTCGCCAACATGAGAGACTTTATCGATCGTGTTCCAATTGATTGCGTAGTAGTCGCTCGCGTCGCCAGCGGCCTGCTGGGCAGCGGCTAGTTCTTTCAGTTCTTGTTCGCTACGTTGACGAATGACGGCATCAATTTCGTAGGTGCCGGAGTCCCCTAGGGCTCGGATGGTCGACCAACGGCTTCGGTCATTGGCAGAGAAAAAAGCGGGTTCTCCGTCAGCGGAGTGGTTTTGCACCGTGATGATGCGACCGGCGACCGAGGCGACCGAGCAGACGATGATGATCCAAAAAATTGCCCAATGCCGTTGAGCGCACCAATTGGGTAGCTCGGCGGGGCAAGTTTCATTGGTCGAAATCTTTGTGCTCACTGGTTGTCTTTCATCGTTACAAAAATCGTCGTAGCGTTTTCGCCTTAAAGCCGCTCACGAATCGTGTACGGTTCATTAACTTCTTGGTTGCGATTGACAATCAGTTCCGCCAAGAACCCCATGCATAGTAACTGCGTTCCCAATAGAAGGGCACCCAATGAAAAAATCAACAGCGGTCGTTCGTGCAGCGGCGGCCAGTTCGCATAAGCCTCAAAGCTCATTCGCAGCACCCAGTAGATGGTCAGGTAAATCACCCCTACCATCCCAGCAAAGCAGGACAACAATCCCATCGCTCCGATAACATGCTGTGGGCGTTGATTGTAGCCAGTTAAAAAACTGACCGTCAGCAAGTCTAAAAAACCTTTCGGCAGGCGTTCGAGCCCGTACTTTGAAACACCATGTTCACGAGCCCGATGGTTGACTGAAATTTCGTTGACCCGAAAACCTCTGGCGGTTGCTAGTACCGGAACGAATCGATGCATCTCGCCGTAGAGTTTAATCTCGTCGAAGATTTCGCGCCGGTAGAGTTTGAAGCCGCAATTGTGGTCGTGGAGCTTGACGCCAGTCATCATGCCGATCAGCCAATTAAAGACCTTTGAAGGGAACGTTTTACCGATCGGATCGTTGCGTTTTTCTTTCCAGCCGCTGATCAAGTCATAGTCGTCCCCAAGCGCCTCGATGAAGCGAGGGATCTCGACCGGGTCGTCTTGGAGATCGGCATCCATCGTCACTACCAGCGGTGCGGTTGTCTCCGCAGCCCCAGCGCGAAGTGCTGCGGCTTTGCCAAAGTTACGGCGGAAGCGAATGCACTTGATGTTGTTGTGGTTGGCTGCCAGTGTCTTAAGAACGTTCCAAGAGTTGTCTTTGGAACCATCGTCAACAAAAACAATTTCAAATGCCTGACCGGATTCTTTCTCGACAGCAGAGATTTGTCGATGGAGTTCTTCCAGCGAATCTTGCTCGTTGTACACCGGAACGATGATCGATAGGTCAGGCATTGAATTATCTTGGCTTGTAAATGGTTTATTGTGTAAGTTTAAACTGGATCCGCTAGCATTGGTTTCGGGTGTATCTGAAAAAATGATTTTCTTTTCCCGTCAGGGTGATCGAAAATCACTTGGCTTTGGTCACGGGCATTTATTTTTTTTTCGAGTTGTCGGTGTTACTTGGGATTTGTTTATTTCCGTTGGTCAGAAATCTCACAGCACAAAAACCGCCCGCGCCGGCAACTTCCGATGCCAGCCATACTAGTCGAATCACGATCGCCGCGATGATCGCGTTGGCTGGGCCAATTGTAGGGCCGAGTAACGGTATCATCACAAGTTCGCGGACTCCAATGCCTCCGGGCAGCAGTGAAACGAAGCCAGCCACGGTCGCCAACGAAACGCAAGCCAGCGTTAGCCAGTAGTCTTCGGGCTGCAGGTCGCCGGGGATGCCGCGAATGACCATCCATAGGCTTGCGCCGTTAAAGCACCAGCCAATGGTTAGTAACAACCAACCTTGGGACATTGTCTTTAGATTCAAGCCAGCGAAAACGTTGTTTGGATTTGCTTTGCCGATTGAACTGACTTTGGTAGCGATTTTTTGAAAGACCGGCGGCCAAGTAAAGATTCCAGCCATCACTGTCAGGATAGCAGCTGTAATTTGTAGCACGCGGTGTTCTTGAAACTCGACGATCATCAATAGGCTGGCGATTGCCGCACCTGTGAACAGCCAGGTTAGCGTTTCCACGAAGACACTCGCGGCAGCTGGTTTTGTGTTGACATGCTGGCCGCGGATCATGTCGGTGCGAATGACCACGACCATTGCTTTTCCCGGGACGTACTTGCCAAGCTGACTGGTGAAGAACGCCGCGACGGAATCGGTGAATTTTGGCTGTTGGCCGAACGCGATTAAAACACGTTGCCAAAAAATGGCTGACAGCAGCATCGATAACATGTAAACCGCCACGGCCCCTAGCCACCAACGGTAGTCGATTTTTGAAAGGTCGACTTGCTTGTCCGCCAGTTGATTGGCTGAGCGGTAGACGAGGTAGCCGATCGCAGCAGCGGTCAGTGAAAATACGATCGCGCGAAAAATCGTTTTCAGGCTCAGCGCAGACGTGTCGCTGGTTTTACCGACCACGTTAGCTTTTTCATTGGGTTTGGGTGCTTTTGAAATGTCAATGCACCTCTACGGTCAAGCAAAACGTGAAAGTGAAAGGATGAGAACAAAACTTGCAAAACATAAATATGGCTTACGACGAACCAAGGACTACCAATGCTGGGTATTACTGGGAACACTGAAATCGATGTTTAGTACCGACGAAATGCTAGCAAATAACTTTAGTCTGCAAATAAAACCTCCTACCTGCCTCAATTCGCTATTTGTCCAGAATGACCGTCGCGGTTAGTATTAGTGGATAACACAACACAAACTAAAAAGACGTTGGAGTGATTCCATGAAGGGATTAATGGTTTCTCTAATAATCGTAATTTTTGCTGGCATGCCCAGCAATACCGTGATGGCAAGTCAACAGGTCGGCCAGGAAGCCGCCGGCTTGATGCCTCGACTGCACCCCATACCTGCGTTTGAGCGGCCTGGCCCCGACGATTCGACGGATGATGTCGCTTGGCCTGCGCCGACTTCTTTATTGTCTCGGAATTCGACCGTCACATCTCGCTCAAACCAATCCGGAAGCCAACCGTTCGCAGCCCCAACCCCTGACCGCACTACCAACAATAACATTCGCTTTGACGTAAAAGTTGACAGTAATGCAATTGAGCTACTGCGGCAAGGTGGCAAAGTGTTTTCCCCGGTGGACGTCAAAGATGAAACAACCAATGCTGACCTGCCTCCATCGGTAGTAAACAAAATTGCTTTATTCCATGGTGCCAACGCCGGCAAGAACCTACAAGGCATTCGCTTGCAGCCTCAGCCAATGGAACGTGGGAGTAACACCCTGCGATTTGAAATCCCAGAAGAGCAGTTGGACCGAATTGAAAAAGATGCTTTTCTGTTTTCTGTTCCTGAGCAACTAAGGGGTCAGTTTGATCGTGTCGAGTTTGTTGCGGCTAGCAATTTAAGTGTTCAGAATGGTTCGCAAGGTTTTCCTAGTGGTCTTGGCAGCACATCAGGGTTTGATCGATGGCAGAACACCAACTCGCCACGGCCAGGTCCCAAATTTGAACCTGGTGGGAGTGAATTCACGGGGCCGTATATCGACCCTCGCGTACTTGAGTCACGCCGGGATCAAGTCGCACCGATAGACGAGTTTCGGAGTTTTTCTCAACGGGATAGCTTTCCTCAGCGACGAGACTTTGATAGGTCTCCGTTAGATACAAATGGTGGTTTCCAAACAGCTGAGCGAGAGCCCGAGGTAAGGTCGAAACCGAGTCCGTTTGGTCGGTCTTGGGAGAGACCCGAAAACAATCAGAATACGTTTAATGACCGTCAGGCCAACCAGCAGGATGTGTTTTCCCAGCGGGACGCCATCCAACGGAACAATCAAGCTTTGGCTGAGCAACAGCTAAGAAAGGAATTGGCTGACGCAAAGGCCGCACGGGAACGGCTTGAGCAAGATGCCAGAGATTTGCAGCGACAGGCTGATCTTATCGCACAGCAACGAATTGAATTAAACGATCAGTGGCGGCTGGCCAGCACTCGCCCGGTAGACTTTCGCCAGCCAACTAATTCCATGCGGTCGGATAGAATGATCGATACGATTGCAGATGTAGCGAATCCGTACGGAAGTCAACGAGCGGATTTTCAGAGGCAGGAATCTACCATTAACAAAATGAGACAAATCGAATTGGATCAGCAACACGAGATTAATGATTTGAAAAGCAAAACGCGTGAACTTCAGGACGATTTTGCTCGGCAAATACGAGGTCTACAGAGTCGCTTGAACGGTGGGTGGGAATTGCCCGAGAGAGGTGGCCCTGCGGACGATCGTATTCATCATTCAGGCTTTGTTAGAACGGCAGATGCGAGAAATCGAGTCAATCAAGATTCTGAGCGATTGGCAACTGGCTCGCCGCTACAGGATTTTGCTCGACAGAATCGGCCAGGTGATAGATCGACAGATGGCCGCGATGGTGGAAGACGGCAAGAACAGACTCCAATTAAGTCAAGCTCATCGGATTTGATCTGGTTGGTGCCTCTCCTGCTGGGATCGCTGGGATTGAATTTATACCTCTGGATCCATTGCCGGTCATTGTATATGCGATACACGGATTTGGCGGACGAGTTGCGAGACATGGTTGGGGCATCAACCGGTTAGGTCGTGCCTCAGGTCACCAAGTTGCGGTTTGCTTTGAAAAAGCGAATGCAAGCAATTGTTTTTGTTAAAAATATCGGAAAACTTCTATTTACCTAAAGCTAGTAAATAGACAGAATGCTCAACGGAAGAATAAGACATATTTAAACGGCATATTTTCAGTGAATGGATTGCTGTCGCCGTTTCAATAGAATTGTCACCTAAGCAAGGAGTGCTGAAAGTGAATATTAAGCGATGGATTGTGGTTTCGTTTGCCAGCTTGGCAATCACCGCATTGTTTTCAATCAACCCCGCGTACTCTCAAACAAAATTCGCGATCGTAGACGTCGGAGCTGTTTTTAAGCAGCACCCTTCATTTAAAGCGGCGCTTGAAGCTCTCAGAGGTGAGGCTGATAGACTTAAAGCTGACGCTCAGCAAGCTCAGCAAGGTCTTGCACAAAGCCATCAACATCTGCAAGAACAATGGAATCTCGAAACAGATGAGTTTCGCAATGGGAAAGCCGAGTTGGCTAAGCAAGCTGCCGCGCTGCAAGTCCAGCAAAACGGTAAGATACAAAAACTGATGGAACAAGAAGCTGAATTGCACTTCAGTACTTACCAGCAGATCAAGTCTTTGATCTCACAATACTGCGATGAGCGCGGCATTCAGTTAGTGTATCGTTTCAACAGTCAGGAAATGGATATGTCAAAGCCGGGCTCAATAATGCAGCGGGTGAATGGTAGCATTGTCTACCATGACCCTGCTTATGACATTACTCAAGTAATCGTAGGGCAACTCGGCGCGGTAGCAAACAACACTGGCTTGCTGGAACGTCGTTGAGTGTGATTGACGCTGACGACGTCGCCATTGTCAGCGTTTATTTCCCCACCAAATGAATCCGCTTCTCTCCACTTAGTAATTGAAAGCCGCCCGCTTTGGACGCTTCATTAAGAAAACAAACCACGATCGCACGAAGGGTTTCAGTATCCGGGTTCGGGCTTTGGAGTGGTAGCGATGTTTCGCTTACGTTCTGCCCGGCGGCGGCGAGCACAGGTATCGTATTTGTGCGAGTTGATTTGCCAAGCAGACCGCGTATTGAAGCCGTCGTCCGAAATCGAGTCAATGGTCCAAGGCGTACGACTTTGGTCGATAATGGCGCGGCAGTCGAAATGGTCGAACATGTATTGGCTGCATTGGCCGGACTCAAAATTGATAATTGTGAGGTGTTGGTCAATCGAGCGGAGATGCCAGGTTGTGATGGTTCCAGTGGTGCTTTTGTCGACGCCTTGATGGGCGTTGAGGTAGTGACTCTGGATGCATTGCGTCCTGTGATTCGGGTTCAACGCGAGATTGTCGTTGGAGAAGGTAGCTCTTGGATCAAAGCTGAGCCAACTGTTCAGGGAATGGAATTGGAGTACCAGTTGAGCTATGAGTGTCCGGCGATTGGTTCGCAGATTTATCGTGCTGGCATCACCCCACTGACATTTCAAAATCAAATCGCCAATGCTCGGACATTTGTTCTGCAGCATGAAGCGGATCAATTACAGAAACAAGGGCTCGGGAAGCACCTAACCTACCAAGACATTATTGTCTTTGACGATCACGGGCCCATCGACAATCAGTTACGTTATCCCGACGAATGTGCTCGCCACAAAATGTTGGACATGGTGGGTGATTTTTCACTCGCCGGCGCCGACTTGATTGGGAAATTTACCGCTTCGCGCAGTGGGCATCGTTTGAATTCTCAGATGGTGTTCGCTTTACTTCAACAAATAGTAGAACACAAACCTAAACCGATACGAATTTCAGCTTAAACAGAGAAACCGTGGACATTATACCCTTTGAACCCAACGAACCAGTGCAACCACTGGATGCCACGCCTCCAAAAATTTCAAAACATGCTTGCGTTGATGCAGCAGCCGAAATTGGTCAAGGCGTAGAGATTGGCCCTTTTTGTGTCATCGGTCCGAAAGCCAAAATTGGTCCGGGCTGCAAATTAATGAACAATGTCACGATGCTCGGAGACGTTACTCTTGGGCACAGCAACATTGTTTCGCCCGGTGCTGTCCTCGGCGGTGCCCCGCAGGATATCAGCTACAAAGGCTCCGAAACAAAGGTCGTCATCGGCGACCGAAATGTGATTCGCGAGTGCGTGACCATTAACCGAGCCACTGAAAAAGAGGACGGCTTCACGCGAGTAGGGAGCGATTGTTACTTAATGGGGAACGTTCACGTTGCTCATGACTGCAAAATTGGCGATCACGTGATCATCGGCCACGGTTCAATGTTGGGTGGCCATGTGCATGTCGAACACCACGCCACGTTGTCCGGATCTGTTGCCGTTACGCACTACGCCGCGATTGGTTGCTACACCTTTACTGGAGCCGCCAGTCGAGTGCTCCAAGACGTTTCACCCTATATGTTGGCCGACGGCAGCCCTGCTCGCCCTCGTTGTGTCAATATTGTTGCACTCCGGCGAAATAACTTTAGCAAAGAAGTTGTCGATGCGATTAACGAAGCTTATCGGTTAATGTATCGGGCACGAGTTGGATTGCCAAATTGTGAGGAAATCCTAAAGAGCAAAGGGAAGTTGTTGCCGGAAGTCCAGCATCTATTGGATGCGATTGAGTATTCTCAGAACGGTCGACATGGCCGAGGACGCGAACAGACAAGGAAGGCAGCATGAGTGGCTCAGGCAAGTTAAAGGTGGCCGTGATCGGTGGCGGACACTTAGGGAAAATTCACACCCGGTTGATGAAAGCTAACAAATCCGTTGATTTGGTGGCAGTTGCTGAACCGAGTCCATTGGCACAACAGGCGATTATTGATGAATTTGATGTCGAAGTCGTCAGTGATTACAAAAAGCTGGCCGGACAAGTTGATGCAGTTGTGATCGCAACGCCTACGCGAACTCATTTCGAAATCGCAGATTTCTGGCTCGACAATCAAGTGCACTGTTTGGTCGAAAAGCCACTAACCGATTCGATTTCTGACGCGCAAGCGCTCACCGAAAAGGCTCAGCAGAATAACTGCATCGTATCTGTTGGTCACTGTGAGCGTTTCAACCCAGCAATTCGCACTGCTTTGAAACTCGTCGGGCAACCAAAATTTGTACAGGCTGCACGGATGAGCGGTTTTACGTTTCGGTCGACCGATATCGGTGTCGTACACGATTTAATGATCCATGATATCGACTTAGTGAATTCAATTTTCGAAGGCGAAGCAGAATTCGTGCACGGTACGGGTACTTCAGTGATTAGTAATCACGAAGACATCTCACAGGCGTTAGTTAAGTTCAGCGGCGGAGGCGTCGCAAACCTGACCGCGTCGCGCTGCAGTTTTTCTGCTGAGCGTTCGTTTCAAATATTCGGAACGCAAGGTTACGCCAACGTTGATCTGTCAAATAACAAAGTCAGTTTCGTAAAAGTACCATCATGGATCAAGGAGCGACGCTACGACTTAATGTCGCTGGCTCCAGAACAACAAGCGTTTGTCCGTGATCAGTTGTTTGCGAAAATTCTACCAAAATCGGAAATCGATGTTCCTCGTACAAATGCAATTTTGGACGAACACAATGATTGGTTGTCAGCAATTAGCGAAAACACATCACTCACGATTACTGCTCAGCACGGCGCTGAAGCGGTCGCGATCGCTCAGCAGGTAATCGATTCGATTGGCCAAAACAGTTGGAATCAATCGCCTGTCGCCGATGCTCTAAAAATCTTCGATGAAGGCGCGAACGAGTTGCCGGCTGTCGAACAGCTTTTTGATGCAATCGCCCAAGCGGGTTAGTGGACTGTTACAGCTTGGATTTATGACTAACTGTTTTGACGACAGCTATAAAGTTAAACGCAAAAGACATTGTGAGCGTCGCCAACAGCCCGACTTTCTACTGTCGGGCTTGAACTTTGGCGAGCCCAGCTAAGAACTTTATTCCGTCGTTTTGAAAGTGGTTCTAAGTCGCCTCTATTCAAAAGCGACCGATAGTCTCACCACCGCTGGTACTTCCAAGAGCTCTAAAGACATCTGGATCAATCCTATCGTTAATGTTATGCGTCGATCCGTCACAAAGACTGAAAATCGCTAACCCTGGATGGTCGCTGTTGAATTGAGCGTAGCTATGAAAATGAACTTCGCTCGTAGGACTGTTATTTGGCGGTTCACCGGTCCACCCAACGACGCGCCAGCCAGCGAAATCTGAACCCACAACGACTCCTAACCACGATGAGTCAAAGAAGCGCATTCCGAGATCCCCAGTAGAGCCAGTCGTGTTTAATTCCCCACTTCGCTCGCCAACTAGAATGGTATTGCTTGATCCGTCAGAAATATCTGCAAACGTAGTTCTACTGTTTGAGAAAAACACTCCGTTAAATTCCTCGCTGACCGCGAGGATATTAGACGATGGTCATATTCCACCATCACTCATGATTTGTTCAGGAACACTCCCGCCTAACGATCCAACATAGTGAGTTCGTGATATTTCGAACGGAAAACTGTTGGCATTTCCACCACTTCCCGCGAGTAAATAGGTAGGTTCACGATGGGAAGACGAAGGGCAAAACAACACATCAAAACTTTGCGTACGGGCCCCATTAATAGGCAAGTCCAATATAGGAACCGATACATCTATCTGTATGTTTCCCTGTTCTACGAACGGCAACATGAAGGCCATCCAGCCATAACCTGGATCACCAGGTGCATCTACCGAAGTCCATCCAGGCGGAAATTCCTCGTCTGCCGACTCGTAGTTAAGTAAAGCAATCGCTAACTGTCTCAACTTGTTGGCACAGCTAATTCTTCTGGCTGATTCTCTTACCGCTTGAACAGCTGGTAGCAGCATGCCAATAAGAATTCCGATGATCGCTATCACCACCAAAAGTTCGACTAGTGTAAACCCACGTAACCTAATTTTCATCTCATACTCCAATCACTGACAAATGGAAAGCGAATGGAAGTGGTAGTGAAGAAGTAGGCAGCTGAAGCGTGGTTGCATGCTAGAGCATCACCAAACGAAAGTCAAATTTTTTATGAAACAACAAGAATTCCGAGGAACTAACGTTTGACGTCTCGCTGGAGAAAAGAACTGATGTTCAAATCCACGTTGCTATCGGCGATCTACAGGGTGCCTTAGGAGCAAGTCAAAAAACGGACCGATATCCGAAAAGCTTACTATGTCATAACAAGTTTCTGGGGACGTCGGCGCCAGTGTTAGTCTTTTTTCTTGGGCGTTTTTTTTGAGTCGCTTGAGGAAGAGTCAGACTTCGTTTTTGACGAAGTTCCCGAACCAGTTTTTGAGCCTGAATCCGACTTTGAGCTGCTGTCACTGGATCCGGAGTCGGTTTTCTTTTTGTCAGCTTCGGCTGACTTTTTATAGGAATCGCTTCGATAGTCGGTCTCGTAGAAGCCGCTGCCCTTGAACATCACGGCCGCGCCGGTTC
>CAZHCH010000102.1:0-11576 GCA_964530985.1 uncultured Pirellulaceae bacterium
CCCCCTCCCTCCTCCTCAAAGCTCATATTGGTCGCGATCTATGCACGGCACCGCTCGACAACAAACGCTTTCTTCAGCCACTATAAAATCGCCAGAAGCTTCAGACCTTATAGGCCGTCTTCTGCAAATTCATCCTGTAGAGCTCGAATGCGGCTTGATCACTTTCACGGATGAACCATTTATTGTTGGCCGTGATCTGAGTGCCAACTTAACAATTGGAGAAGAAGCAGTATCTCGGCAGCACGCAAAGTTTGAAAGAACCGCCAACAGTTTTTCGATTACCGATATGGACTCAACTAATGGAACATGGGTCAACGGCACTAAGATAAAGAGCCAACAACTGCAATCTGGTGATCGAATTCGAATTGGCGGGCGAATCTTCAAATACATTGCCGCAGATCAACTTGAGGCCAACTATCACGAAGCGGTTTATACAATGATGACCAAAGATAGTTTGACCCAAACATGGAACAAACAGTATTTGATTGAATCACTTAAACGAGAGCTAAGGCGTCGCAAACGAACCGGTAGAGATCTGAGCCTAATCATTCTGGATCTTGATCTCTTCAAAAACATCAACGACACCCATGGCCACTTAGTGGGCGATGAATTCCTTCGACAAACTGCCGATCGCCTTAAAAGCGTACTCCGCGAAGAAGAAATTTTGGCTCGCTTCGGTGGTGATGAATTTTGCATCGCGCTAACAGAAACATCATCCAAAAATGCACAAGCATGTGCCATGCGATGTATAAAAGCTATCACTAAGACACCATTTTCGACCACCGTGGGTGAAATCGAATGCTCAATCAGCATTGGAATTGGCCAAGCAAACGATTCGATGACTTGCGAAGACCTAATTAAACAAGCTGATGACAATCTCTATCGTGCCAAAAAGCAAGGTCGAAATCAATTTTATGGTTGAGAAACTAACCTTGCTGTAAATTTCATGGATCACGCTCGCATTAATAATGCAAGCCCCAAAGGCAAACTGCGCCCGCTCAAAACACCATCGCTGTTTCAGATCAAGCATGCTCGCGAATGCTAACCGCTCTACCTCGCCCAAGTACGATATGGTCCAACACATCAATGCCGACCAATTTACCCACCTCAGTAAGACGATCGGTGACTTGGATATCTTCGCGACTGGGCGTGGGGTCTCCCGAAGGATGGTTGTGAACTAGCAACACCGATGACGCAGCGTCTCGGATTGCAGCCCGAAATACTTCTCGCGGATGAACCAAACTAGCATCTAGCGTGCCCACGGTAATTTGATGTGTATCGACGACTTGATTCTTAGTGTCCAAGCAAACGATGTGGAATTCTTCTTGCTTGGCAAAACAGGCCAAGCGTTGGAAATGCTGCAAACAAAAATCAATCGCATCACTGGAGGAAGTGATTCGGCAAGTGACCGGCTTATCTGACAACGCCGCCACCCGCCGCCCCAGTTCAATACCCGCCATAATCTGACAATAAGCAGTTTTTTCGACCGCACAACTCACCAATTTTAATTCAGCTCGCCCTGCATTAGGAAGCTCTTCCAAGCTATTCTCAAACTGACGAGCAACCTTTTGTCCGCCGACCACTGCTGATTCTCCAGGTCGTCCACTACGAATCAAAATCGCAATCAACTCTGCAGTCGATAATCGGGACGCTCCAAGATTCAACAACCGTTCCCGTGGGCGATCTTGCTGAGGTGAATTTTTGAGCTGAGTTCCGAACACCTTGTTGTCCAGCCACTTACTACTATGAAACTGCTTGCCTGGATTCCAGCGATACCCCGTCGCTGCCGCGTGTTCACGAATAATAAATCCGCTCTGCTCCAAGTCGTTAACCACCTTAGTTACAAAACCAGGCTTTTCTTCGGTCGCAAGCGCCGACTTAAGTTGATCGAGTTCAAAGTCTGATTTTCCTAACACCCAATCCACGATGCGCTTGTAACGCAGGTAACGACGGTCGGTGGCTGATAGTTTGACAGATTTTTTCTTCGTCGATGATTCGGCTGCTTGTTTATCTGTTGGCTTAGCCGACGACTGAAAAGAGCTGTTCATGAGATCTCGCAAAAAAAGAAATTGCCTATGATGCAAAAGTATGCAGAGCCAAAAAAGAAAAAATTAAGCCACCACTGAATTTTGCTGCCCCCATTTTAAAGCCATTCGCAACCAAATGCCAATTGCTTTGTAATCTCGTGTATGTCATTGGCGACTACCACTTTACAAAGCTACCCCCTGAACCACCGCCAAACGGCTATAATCGTGATCTCCGCCCTAGCAACTGAAATTAGACCGCGAATGAATGTGTCAACCTTGTTGGTATCCATTACTAGCCATACCGTTTTTAAAATTCGGCTCGCGATTTTATTGCTAGTCTGCTGCCTTGGCTGCACGACTGCTCAAGAACCAGCCAAATCAGACAAGCCAGTCGATCTACCGCATCAACATTCCGAAAAGAGCAAACACACAAACGCACTTGCCAAAGAATCATCACCTTACTTGTTGATGCACGCCCACAACCCAGTCGACTGGCGCCCGTGGAACGAAGAAACGTTGGCATTGGCAAAAAAGGAAGACAAACCAATCTTTCTGTCGATTGGTTATTCGAGCTGTCACTGGTGCCACGTAATGGAGCGTGAGTCATTTCTGGACAAAGAAATCGCAGCGTTTTTGAATGAGCACTTCATCTGCATTAAAGTCGACCGCGAAGAACGTCCTGACGTCGACGAAATCTACATGCGAGCTTTGTTAATGGTGAGCAAACGTGGCGGCGGTTGGCCGTTATCGATGTTCTTGATGCCTGATGGTCGACCGTTTTTAGGCGGCACCTACTTCCCAGCGAGAGACAACGACCGTCCAGGGCATACGGGATTTCTGACCATCATCCAAAAAATCAATGGGGAATTCAAAAACAATCGTGACCTTACCGAACAGCTTGCCAATAAAATCACCCAGGCTACCAAAGAGTCATTGGACAGCCGTAAACCTTTGGCCGAAACCGAAATCCAAACAGCTTGGACCACCGACACCACTTCCAGCCTGAACGATCGATTCGATACCAAATTCGGCGGCTTTGGGTTTAGCCCAGCCAACTCTCGCTTGCCAAAATTCCCAGAACCATCAAACCTGTTCTTCTTAGCAGACGTTTTGCAACATCAACCCGATACGCCAAACGTAAAACAAATGTTGCTTACCACTTGCGAAAAAATGCAACAGGGCGGCATCTACGATCACTTGGGCGGCGGATTTCACCGTTACAGCGTTGACCGATACTGGCACATTCCACACTTTGAAAAAATGTTGTACGACAACGGCCAGCTGGCAACAGTCTACGCTAATGCCTACTCCCTGACCAAGCGCGATGATTTCCGTCGCACCCTCGAAGGCATACTGAACTTCGTAGCTCGCGAGCTGACGTCTGATACCGGCGGCTTCTACAGTTCGTTGGACGCCGAATCTGAAGGCGAAGAAGGCAAGTTCTACCGCTGGACGGTCGATGAACTAAAGTCGGTTTTAAGCTCGACTGAATTTGATTTGTTTGCCAAGGTCTACCGCATCGATGAAGCACCAAACTTTGAAAGCAGGTACTACGCTCCGCAACTTAAACAACCAATCGCTAAACATGCCGCTGAGATGTCGATCAGCGAGCAGCAACTGGAAACCAAACTCAAACCAATCCGAGAGAAGCTTTTTGAACATAGAGAAAAGAGAATTCGACCGTTGCTGGATACCAAAATTTTAACAGCATGGAATGGATTGATGATTCGTGGCTACGCCGACGCTGGACGTGTTTTAGACAACCCAACTTATACCAACATCGCTATCAAAGCGGCCAATGATGTACTTGCAAAAGCTGTCAAACAAGATGGCCGTGTGCTACGAACTTACACTGATTCTCAAGCGGCGAAGCTAAACGGTTATTTAATTGATTACGCATGTCTGATTGATGGCCTAGTCGCGATACATCGATCCACCGGCGACAAACAATGGCTCGATCACGCCAAACGAATTCAAGACAAACAGATTGAGTTGTTTTGGGACAACGAACGAGGTGGTTTTTTCAACGTTTCCTCCGACCACGAAATCTTGATTGCTCGCAGCAAACAGATGAGCGATCGAGCGATGCCTTCAGGAAACAGCGTAGCTTCGGGTAATTTAGTTTACTTGAGTGAAGCTTTGCAGGACGCCAGTTATCGCGACAAGTCACAGCAAACTGTTTTATCAGCATCAGCAATCTTAGAAGACTACGGTTATCAGATTCCACGGATGTTGATCGCTGCGACTGCATTAAACAACCTCCACAAAACTGCGTCGCCGGATGCGCCTGTCAAGAAAGCAACACCAAATGAGTGATGTCGATTCGACTCCCGTCTTTGAGGCATTTCGACACTGCCCCAGCTGTGGTGTTACTAAATCAAACGTCGGACAAAACCCATTTCGCTGTGAAAGCTGCGAGTTTGTGATGTACTTCAGCCCTGCTGCTGCGGTG
The DNA here is from genome assembly GCA_964530985.1 of uncultured Pirellulaceae bacterium. Taxonomy (GTDB): domain Bacteria; phylum Planctomycetota; class Planctomycetia; order Pirellulales; family Pirellulaceae; genus Mariniblastus. The sequence continues at coordinate 4,480 of CAZHCH010000102.1, forward strand.
GGAGTAATCATTAGCGATGCTCAAGGCAACCTGCTGTTTCTGATTCGCGGTAAAAATCCTGGTAAAGGAAAACTCGGATTACCTGGTGGCTTTGTTGACGCCGGCGAAACGCTTGAAGCTTCGCTGCGACGGGAGGTCTTGGAAGAATCGTCTTTGGTTGTCAAAGACATTCGCTACCTGTGTTCGTTTCCCAACCAATACGTCTACCGTGGAATCATGGTTGAAGTCCTCGATACGTTCTTTGTTTGTTCAGTCGAATCGTTTGACTCACTAGCCCCTCAAGCAGGAGAGGTCGAAGGCTTTTGCTTTGAAAAACCAACCCAAGCAACTCTAAAAAAGATGGCGTTCGAGAGCAATCGAAAAGCAATTGAGTACTTCATCAAAGAAAGTTCTTAAACTGGCGAGAGTACCTTCAGCCTACTCATACCAGAAAACTAAATCTTCCGAATTTTTGTCATGGTGATCTGGTTGCCAACTTGATTGTGCGACACTTGATCCATAAACGAGCGAATCAAAAACAATCCTCGCCCGCTCACGCAATGCAAATTCGTTTCACTGGTTGGATCCGAAACGCGATTGACATCGAAACCTTTCCCCTCGTCAGTAATTTGCACGCAAATGTGGCGATCCGAAAACTCCGCCTCAACTCGAACTCTTCGATGGCAAAACGGTGACGTTTGCTTACGGTCGCGAATCGCATCGTAATAATTCTGTTCATTTTCGCTTTCTCGAAGCTCCGAATCAACTTCTAAGTTCCCGTGGTGCATCGCGTTGACCAAGGCTTCATCGATTGCCATGGCGAATTGCCACCGATCACGATCCGACCAATCCGGCAAATTACCTTGCATATGCTCAATCGCTGGGCCGATCATAGACGGTTCGTTCTCTAAAACGAACGCGACCGATTTAGGCGCTGGCAGTTTTTTTGTGTCATGCGTGTATCGCATGTAGCTCGCCATGTGAATAATCTGGCCAACGGTTCGCCGTAAATCCGAATGCAACATCCGCTTAGGCGAATAACTGGTCGCGCCCATTCGTAGTGCTTCCATTGCACACTCTTCACTGCCTTCAGAGGTGATCACAACTACCGGAACCTGCGACATTTGTTGTCGCACCTTACGAACCAAACTCAAACCATCCATCCGTGGCATTTGCATATCGGTGATGATCACATCTGGCAACGCACCGGGGTGATCTTGCAACCACTCGACTGCCTCCACTCCGTCACAGGCAAATTCTATTTGCCATTGAGGGTCTTCCGCCAATATCGATCCCACTAGTGCGCGGTCGATAGCGGAATCTTCGACAACTAAGATTTTAGCCATGAAAGAAACTTCGTCGCGGAGTAATGATTATTTGTGACTACGCTCAGATTGTTTCCATTTTTCAACCACTGACAAGCCACTAAACCACAATACTGCAAAGCGGATCGACGCTTATCACACAACTACCGATCGACAGCTTGGTCTGAATCCGGCCGAATGGCGATTCGGCCAGGAATCTGTGGCTGCTGCCCGTCACGGCCATTTTCATAGATTGAAAACTCAGCCCAAATTGGCAACCGTTCTGCCAGTGCCGAGACATCTTCAACGCGCAAACGATACTTCTGCATAATGTCGATCACTCCGCCACGACCTGTAAATTCGTTTGTGGGGCCTTCAGAAAAAACTATATTGTCAAACTGTCGATCTTGCTGGACATTTGTAAGCTGATTGGATACCACCCAAGCCAAACCAGATTGGTGTCGAATGGCATCCAACCCGCGATCGTCAGCCTGAAAACTACCCACTAAAATCACATCGTCCTCGCCGCGCCCATCGGTGCGAATCGCTCGCATCAAAGTTCCCAACTGTTGCAGTTCTTTGTCTGGCCGCTGGTCGTCGATCTCTAAGCAAGCCATCGAAAATGTAAACGCTTCTTGCGCCGGTGCACCCAGACATCGAAACCAAGCAACCATCGGATCATGCTTGAACATACCATCGGGATCATCCACGACATACCACTTTGAATGATCTAACTGAATCGTTTGTTGATTAAAGATAATCACCGTTTGGGTTTTGCCAACGCGACGACTACGATCCGATATCGCAACATAGCTCGATCGCTGCCGTCTACCCGAAACCAATTGATGCTGCGTCCCAACCGCACCCAACTGATTCATCAAGTCCGTGATTCGTTTGATCCAGGTTGTATCATTACGGCTAATATTTTGAAGCGCGACAATATCGTACTGCCGACAGACCTCGGCCACTAACTGCACCGGTTCGTTGCTCTTTAAATAGGCCGCTTTTTCGTTGAGCTTAAAAACTGCCAAGCGAACCACTCCGCCAGCCTGTTGGTTGGCGGCCAATTGAGCACCATAAGGCGTGGCCACCGGTCGGTTGCCCGATCCTGACGCCGAACGTAAATGGCCAGGTAACTGTGATGTTCTGGCTGATCCATTTGGCAACGCCAACGGTTGCCTATTCACAGACGGACCAACAAGTGACTGGCTAGGATTTTGGGTGCCAAAATTTGGCTGTGAATATACCTGCGGCCCGTTGCCCGGCGGAAGCACGCCACCGATCTGCTCGCTCAACAACGCAATCACATCCTCCGGTCGACGAATTTGGTCGCGATGCACCAACGCCCAAATTCCCCCAACGATCACCGCTGCCAACAGGATTGTGCGGAGAAATCTTGATTTTTCCATGAGGTTGGCCCCAATAAATTCGAATACGACAATACTCGATCGATATCGACTTTGATGCCTCCAACGAGCCATCGCTGAAAAAAAAATTACAGATAGGCGGGTTTTTCCGGCGCTGGCGCTCTCGGACCCAACGCTGACCGGTAAATTGGGAACCTGACGAACAACTTCGAAACAGACCCAACCCTACTTGGGTATCGTCAACATCAACTATCACCGCGCCGAACAACACTTACCTAAGGCAAACACTATGGCCGCCACTGGTCCTGCAATTGAAACCCATGACCTGAGCAAAACCTATTCGCAGGGTTTAATCTCCAAGAAACGACATGTCGCGTTACAAAATGTTTCGTTGACCGTTAAACGTGGTGAGATCTTTGGTTTGCTGGGGCCAAACGGCGCTGGTAAAACCACCTTCTTAAAAATTATGCTGGGCATCATTCGCAAGACCGGCGGCCGAGCATCGCTGCTGGATCATCCTGCGGGAAGCCGACACGGTCGCAAGTTAGTCGGCTACTTGCCCGAACACTTGCGCGTGCCGGCTCATTTGACCGGCTACCAAGCATTGGAGTTCTTTGGAAACTTAAGCAACGTGCCAACCCGCATCATCAAAGAAAAACGCGGACCGTTACTCGAAACCGTCGGTTTGGCCGACCGAGCCAAAGACAACGTCAAACAATACTCAAAAGGAATGCTGCAGCGACTAGGTTTAGCGCAAGCGTTATTGCACGACCCGGAGTTATTGGTCTTGGATGAACCAACCGATGGCTTGGACCCGAAAGCTCGAGCCGAAATGCGACAGATCATTCGTGAGTTGCAAGGCAAAGGCGTGACGATCTTTTTGAACAGTCACTTGCTGCAAGAAGTCGAAATGATTTGTCAACGTGTCGCAGTTTTAGACAAAGGTAAACTGCGATATTGCGGACCGGTAGATTCAATCGGCGACTTTGCTGCAGCCGGTGGTCAGCCGAATGCTGCTGGCGCGGGAACGTTACAAACTGGTAAAATTGAGTTTGAGTTGCTGGGCGATTTGGAAGCCATCAAACGGTGCTTTAACACAAATACTGGCGTCACCGACAATGCCGTCATCACCGCCGGCGCCGATGGCAAACCAACGACCGTCTCAGCACCGATCACTGATCAGGCAACGATCGATGTTTGGGTTGACGCGTTACGCCAAACAGGCATTAGCATCGTAGCGATGCAGCCACGACGCGTTTCTCTTGAAGACGCCTTCTTGACGTTGGTCGACGAGTCTTCCTTCAAAAACTAGCCACCACGTTTGTTCTTTACTTCGCTTCTTTAGCTCACTCGCTTACTGAACCTCGAGCCAAAAAACATGAGACCGTATTTAGCCATTATCGTCGACTCCTTTCGCGCCGCCATTGCGTCGCGAGTGCTGTACATCATGCTGGCGCTGATCACATTGTTGTTCTTGGTCGTTTGCCCACTACACTTGACCGAAACTTTGGATTGGCAACTGAATCAAGATCAGCACTTTGAAAAATCCGACACTATCATCGCGAGATTAATCGAACGAGGGGAAACAAGCAAAACTAAATCGACAACTCGAGTCTGGAGCCTGCTCTCAAAAGAAACTCAAAACAACGTCCGGGAGCTCTACAAAAACCAAAGTAAAACGGACGGCCCCGGCAGCAACCAAAGGGACAAACGGAAAAAAATAGCCAAGCTGGTCGACGAGTTAAACGCGATGATCGAGAGTCCTAAATTCTATCGCGAGGATGATTGGGATCGATTTTCCAAAGTCGCTGAAGCCGAATCGCTGCTGGAAAACGGATTTGACAATCTCAGCCCCGAACGCATGCGACGCCTAAACCGACTACTGATCGGTAAAGCGATCCCAGGTTTGGCGCCGTCTCAAGCAGCAGCCATCAACCTTCACTATTGGTTTATTGACACCGGCTGGACCTATAACTTGAGCCAGCAACAGATTAGTTATTATGTAAGTAGCGGAACAACGGCGTTTTTCGACAAATTCGTGCTATCGATTGGCTTGCTGATCGGCATCATTGTAACCGCGAACGTGATCCCACAGATGTTTGATCCCGGTTCATTGAACTTGCTACTTAGTAAACCGATCAATCGTTCGGGGCTCTATCTTACGCGGTTCGCTGGTGGTTGCACTCAGATCGCAATCTGCGCGGCGTATTTGTTTACCGGTGCATGGCTGTGGCTAGGGTTAGCTGTCGGTGTTTGGGATCAAGCATTTTTGTGGAGCATTCCAATTTACATTTTGGTGTTCGCGATTTACTACAGTATCTCCGCCTTGATTGGATTGTTGTATCGCAGCCCGATCCTTGCCGTCGTCGCAACCGTCGTTTTCTGGGCAACTTGTTTCGCAGTTGGCACAAGCTACCTTAGCTTCCATGCACTCATGCAAAACCAGCGCCTCTACGATCCGTTGGTAACTGAAAATGGAGTTGTTGCAGTCAATGGTTACGGAGACATCGTGACTTGGGAAGCAAATTCGAAAGCATGGAAAATCGCCATAAAGAGTCCCGCTGGGCCTCAGCAAGCAGAGGCCGCAGTTAACCGTTTCATTGTCAAGCTAAAAACCACGCCGTACCAAATACGCCCAACCGTCGACCCAAGCAGCAAACAAGTAATCGCCGGAGCGACAATCTCCATTGCCTCGTTGCACACCGGCTATAGTCGCTACCAAGGACACGTCAGCGATCAATCGTTAAAACAGTTTAGAAACGTCGGTGAATTCCAAGGGCCTGCCATGGCGATGTTTGCCACCGACAATGGCTTGTTGCTGTGCGATCGCGACGGCAGATTCATGCGTTGGGACCTGAACCAAAACAAACGTGTCGTCGCCAAATCAATCGGCCCCGACAAACGATCGCGAATTGTGACAGCCTATTCCGTTGCCATGAACCCCAGCAACCAAGAAATCGCAATCCATGATACCACCGACGACCAACACCAGATCATTGTCTTTAAACCCACCGACAAAGGATACGTCCGTGACCGCTCAGGTGTGATCGATGTGGCTACCAGCGAGAAAATCAAATGCTTCATCGCCTACGCCAACAACACCATCATCGCAGTCGCAGGCAACGGACGCATTGTCGGTCTGAACGCTACTTCGATGGAACCTCTGCCCACGATGAAGACTTGTGAATCATCGTGTGGTATTGAAACGATCGCCACCAGCCCCGATGGAAAGTGGATTGCGATGGTATACGGCAATCAACGCCTTTGGCTAATGGACGTCAACAATGATCGTAAGCTCTACCGACCTTCGGTTACTGGTAACAGCAATACATCTTCGGTTTCGTTTGATGCCGAAAGCCGATTGTGTGTATTCGATCGCGAGAATCGATTGACAGTTTATGAAACCGCCAGTTTAACCCCGGTTCAGGAGTTCACGCCGAAAGACAGCTGGTTTGAGACGGCTTATCGGTATTTGGTCAGCCCGCTATATACGGTCTTTCCGAAGCCCGGCGAGTTCCATAAAGTTACCAACTACTTGTCATCGACTCGAGATACCGCCAACAATCCGGCGGTTGATTTGATTTTTGAACCAACCGAATCGAATCCGCTAGCGCCATTGTGGAGCGGCTTGGGTTTTATGGTTTTGATGCTAGGACTGTCTTGTTGGATTTTCCACTTTAAAGACTTCTAAAGGCCTAGCGAAAATGAACGGACAATTAAAAACAATTCCAAACTTCGTTTGAACCTATTGAATACCCAGTGCGTACAATCGGGCATCGAGAATCAGTTTTCAATTCGTTTTTGAATCTGTGACTCAAGTTAAAACTTACCGAGTGGTATGTTTCAACGCCTTCGCAATTCAATGGAATGTCTCTGCGTTTTTTGCAAAATTCACATCTCAATCGCACCACTAGCAAAATTGCTAGCGTGAGTTAACTGAGTGTGAAAATGGACCAACTTTGCAAATTTTGACGATTTAAAACGCTTGCACGAACGGTTTGACCTAAGGCGTCAAACCCAGTGCCAAAAATATAAGTGCAACCCTTTGCTCTTTATTCAGGAGACTCCCCATGCCTAAGTATTACATCCAATCCGGAACCGTTTCATTCGTTGTCAGCGCTTGCGACCCTGAAGGAGCCGCTCTCTGGGCAATGCACAGAATGATGGATGAAAAAATCTGTGACTATGAAGACCAGATCATGGATTCGGTTGCCGACCCTTACTCGCTACCCATCAGTGAAACAGAGATCGAAGGTGTCCCCGAAGCAATTCCCTACGAAGCGATGCTAAACGGATTAGCGATGTTTGACGAAAACATCTTGGTCAGCGAACGAGGCCTAGGCCATCACGAAGCGGGCAAGCTTGAGACCGAAGAAATTTTCCACCAATGGCGTCAGCTAATGCAAGCGGTCGATCGATTACATGACCGACTGAATTAGCACTTCGC
>CAZHCH010000103.1:0-1488 GCA_964530985.1 uncultured Pirellulaceae bacterium
GGATGAAGATTGTGATCGCATCTGGATAATGTTTCAAGACTTCATCAGCCCCTTCAACATCGATCTCCAAAACTATCCATTTGCCGCTGGCCAGGGCCGTTTCAACAGGCTCTTGAAGCGTCCCATACCAGTGACCACGGCCAAAAACCTCAACGCATTCAAGAAATGCGCCCGCTGCCCGCCGTTGCTCGAAATCCGCCTCATCAAGGAAATAGTAGCTCTGCCCGTCCACTTCGCCCGACCGTTGCGGACGCGTAGTCGCGGAAATGCTGGGCTCAAGCGGCAACGGACAAGTCTCGTAAAGCTGCTTAAGGACAGTCGTTTTACCGACTCCTGAAGGCCCAGATATGATGATTAGTTTTCCAGTGGACATAGTGCGTAATGGCAGGGTTTGGTTCAATATGAACCTTTGTGAACAACTTTCCTACTCGATATTCTGTACCATCTCTCGAATTCGTTCAATTGCCGTTTTGATTTCCACCACGTGCTTGGCAATATCGGAGTTATTGGCCTTCGAGCCAATTGTATTGGTTTCTCGAAGCATCTCTTGCACCAAGAAATCTAGCTTCTTGCCCGGAGTGGGCTGTTGAATCACTAACCGAAACTGCTCCAAATGAGTAGACAGCCGGACGGTTTCCTCACTCACATCAGTGCGATCTGCGAACACGCCGACCTCTTTGATCACATCGCTAGCGGTGACAGTCACTTCAAATTTCTCGAGTAACTTGTTGATTCGTTCGGTCAGCCGTTTCGAATAAGCCTCCGAAACTGTCGGAGCCAGTTCTTTGACGCCCGTCAGTTCCGTCTCGATCACATCGATATTAGAAAGCATGTCGACTTTCATCGCCTCGCCTTCAGTGCTTCGCATCGCCACCAATCGCTTGAGTGCCTCGCCGAGTGCCGTTTCAACGACCGCCCAAACTTCTTCCTGATCGGTAATGTCAGCATCTTCGACCACGCCCGGCAAAACCAACAAAGACTCTACGTTGATCGACTGGCTACCGCCGGCAATCTCAGATAATTGAGTCCAGTATGACTGAATCACGTCCGAATTAAGGCGAGCGCGGTGGCCTGATTGTAGATTGACAGTTTTGATGCGAACCGAAACCGAACCCCGTCGAATGGTAGCTTTTAAGCACCGCTCGACTCGCGACTCAACCTCAGCACTCAAGTCGGTATTGATTGAAGTTTTCAAGAACCGGTTGTTAACAGTGCGCACTTCGACATCCACACGGTACTGGTCTTGCTCCACGGATGCTTGCCCATGGCCAGTCATACTATTAACCAATGTTGTCTCCTGAAATAAGCAAGCAATAACGTGATTGCGCGGCGGTCAAACATTAACCGAACGGAAACGACTATTTACTAGTTACCGGCTGTAGGAACACCAACTGATGGAACTACTTCAGTCGCCGGAGGTGTTTCAATCACCGGAGTTTCAATCATTGGAGCCGATTCAGTTGCTGGGGGTGCAGTCATCGGAACTTC
>CAZHCH010000103.1:1588-11475 GCA_964530985.1 uncultured Pirellulaceae bacterium
CGGAGCCGATTCAGTTGCCGGGGGTGCAGAGCTTGGTGTTTCGCCAGCAGGAACAAAATCGTTTGAAGTATCCGAACTGGATGCCTCGGCTTCACTGCCGTCTGCATCCGCTTCTGGGTCACCAGCTTCCATGGCGGAATTCGAGCTGCCAGCCGCGTTCGAATCGCTTGCTCCGTCGCTTTCGTCCATTGCACCCATTGCACCAGAATCGCCTTCTTCGCTGGCACCGATCATTGCGTCGCTATCAGTAGCTGTTTGCTCGGGCGCGGGTGGACGGTTAATCAGGGCGATCGTCAACATGCACAAGAAAATCCAAAGTGATGCTGAAACGACGGTTACTTTAGTGAAGGCATCGCCGGCCTTCGCACCAAAGGCGCTACTGCCACCGCTGCCACCTAGGGCACCTGTTAGGCCGCCCCCCTTACCTCGTTGAATTAGCACCAAAAAGATCAACCACAGAGACAAAACGAACAGCAACAGCTGCAATACGAATCTGCTTAAGTTGAAGTCGACAGCCAGCAGAATGTTCTGAGGAAGATCAAGCGTTAAAAGCGAACTGATCATTTGAAAATCACTAATGAATTGAAAATTTTTGTTTTGTAAAAAAGTAAAAGTTGCCAGTACCGACAACTACCTGCCCCAGTAACGATAACTAGGTGACAGCGTCGATGATCGCGGTGAAGCTATCCACCTTCAACGAAGCCCCGCCAACCAAAGCACCATCGATATCAGGTTGTGACATCAGTTCAGCGGCATTGGCTGGTTTGACACTGCCGCCATACAACACTCGAACGGAATCAGCCGTTTGCTGATTGTAATGGGAGGCCATGATTTTGCGAAGATCAGCGTGAACTTCCTGAGCTTGCTCAGGAGACGCTGTTTTGCCGGTACCGATAGCCCAAACGGGTTCGTAGGCGATCACGACATTCTTCATTTGTTCGGCAGAAACGTCTGCCAACGACCCTTCGAATTGCGACTTAACGACTTCAATGGTTTTGCCGGCTTCGCGTTCTTCCAACAGCTCACCAACGCATAAAACCGCAACCAAGCCGGCGTCCAACGCAGCACGTACCTTTTTGTTAATCAGAGCGTCATTTTCGCCGATGACGTTTCGCCTTTCGGAATGTCCCAAAATAACGTAGGTGCAACCAAGATCCTTCAGCATTGCGGTGCTAGTTTCACCCGTAAACGCACCGTTACCTTCGAAGTAGACGTCTTGTCCGCCAACAGCCACATGCGAACCGGCAACGGCAGCACAAACTGCATCGACGTAAACTGGGGTCGGGCAAACCAGAACATCGCATTGGCCAGCTGATTTAGCCGCCAAGCCTTGAGCCAATGCAATCGCATCGACTTTGTTCAAGTTCATTTTCCAGTTGCCTGCAATCAGTGGTCGTCGCATCGTTATATCTATATTGAATTCAAGATTTGCTAGTCGTGACAGTCAATAGCCATGACACCTCGGTCGAACTTTTTGGCTCTCGCGATTGGCCTCCGCGAAAGTTTCCATAAAACGGACCTTGCGAGGGCCCAACAGGTTACCAGAAACTAGAAACTCAAATAACGGCTGATTACTGCCGTTTCTTGAAAAAGGCGCCGATTTGTGGACCGACCTAGGCGATATTGGCTCGCTCCATCGCTCAATTTCATTGCAAACTGCTAAAAACCCACTAAACCGATGGCCCTGCGATAAGACCTGCAAGGCGAAGCCAAGCTATAAGACCAGTGCATCTGTTTTAACGGTCCGCGTAGACTCGCGTGGATTCTTCTTTGGAGACGGTGGTTGAGCGACCATCGGTATCCATTTTTAGCACCACTCGGTGATCGCCAGCAGCTTTGCCCTGTCCCGATACCACGAAGCTTAGCCGAGCCCCCGGTTTGAGGCTCTCGATCGGCGAGAACACAACCTGTTGACCGCGAATTTGATTTGCCAATGGCCCGTCGACCGCAGTCGGCTTGAGCCCATTTGGAAAGTTGACCTCCAGCTTTACATTGGTCGCAACCTTCGTGCCTTGATTGACCACCTGAACGCGATAACTCGTATCACTGCCAATTTCGATTGGATCCAGCACGTCATCAATGTCAATGAACACATCGACAAGATGCTCGACAACTAACGGTTGTTCCGTTGTGTCACGCATATTCAGATCAGCATTAGCTTCAAATTTAATGGGTTGGTTACCAATTGCAATTGGCTCGGTCAAAACTTCAACGTTGGCATCCACGTCTTGTCGGAGTTCCGCTAACTCCCACATTACTGCGTGCAAGTTACGGTTGTAGGTACCCTTGTTGTTGGACTGCACGTATCGCAAACCGCTAGGCAAGCGAGCGATTAAGTTGACGTTCGTTGCCGGGGCGGTTCCAGTGTTGGTAACTGAAAACGAATGCTTGGCGTTGCGTCCCAAAAACCGAACACTTGGTCCTGAGGAATTTGCCTTGAGCCGTGGCGCGATGACTTCCAAGTCTAGCTTGTGCCGTGATTTAAGACCGCCGCTACCACTGGCAAAGATTATGTTTTGACACTTACCAGGCTTCTTTGCTTTAAGTGTCAAGCGAACGTTGCGTGACTGATTGGGCGCTAACGTACCGATTTCGTATTCAATCTCCCGGTAACCGTCGCGGAAATTCAATTGCTCAGGCACATCCTCTTGGATCAAAACGTCTCTAGCAGGACCGTCGCCCTTATTGGTCACGACCACGTCAAACAAAACGTCGCCACCGATCAAAATTTGAGGCTCGGAACGATGAGTGATCTCGAGGACAGGTTGTGTGACGCGGGTCCGCATCGATGACCGAGCAGCGAAGGTGTACTGGGCAACACTGCCAATTTCGCCTGGCTTTGTTGGCTTGAGTTTAACGTTAATTCGTTTTTCGACGCCCGGATTGAGCGTACCAATGTCCCAACTCAGTCGACGCTTGCCAGTCTGAGTCGGATTTGGTGTAGCTTCGATGAACTCGGTACCTACGGGAACTTCATCAAACACTTGAACATCGTCCACCGCGACTCGGCCTACATTGCGAATTACGATTTGAAAGTCGGCCGGTTCGCCAACTTGGATTTCTCGCGGCGATAACTTTTCGATACTCAATGAAGGTGCTTGGACGCCATCTAGCCGGCGATCCCCTGGAACGTCCCGCGTCACGACAGAGGCGACTCGGGCGGCCGGACCGGTTCGGCTAGCCGAACCAGACGGTTGAGCCGATCTAGCATTGCTACCGAAACCGCTTTTGGCCGGCGATTGCGTCGCCCGAGGAGTGGGTCGAGGCGTGGTGAATGGACGCGCGGCGGTGGAAGCTGGCGTTCGGCGATTGTAGCCGGATACGGGAGTGGTTGAAGCAGTCGACAAATTGGATTTAGATTGTGATGGCGTTTTTGCCCGCAAATCCGATGGAAAACGACTCGGTGAAGCCGGCTTCACAGGAAACGCAGCCTTGGAAGAAACTACAGGAGCTTGCGGTAACGCAGCAAAAGCACTCTTGGGTTGCACCGGCGGTTGAACCGAAGGCTTACCAAAGCCGCCAGTGGATTTAGCAGCGGGTGCTCCAAAGCTTCGGCGTGCTACATCCTGCGTCGATTTAGTAAGGTTACCGTATGCTTGATTTGCACGACCAGCGAAATGGTTCAACGAACGATTCGCAGAATCAACGACTCCGCCCGGTTTAGCAGGGGCTTTGGCAAGGTCGCCAAGTAGCTGCTTCGCTGAATCACCTGTTTTACGAATCAATGAGTTAGCGTTGCCCGCACCGGGAGCCGCAAAACCATTACGGCCGGTCGAGGGCAAGGCTGGCCTTTTCAATTCGCCAAAGCCGGCTTGGCTGCCAATGATTGGCTTGCCAGGAATAGCTGCGAATCTCTCCGGAGGCTGAGGCTTCTTATTCCTTAAAACCTGCGGCAACGCAGATGACTTGTTAGAGCTGGGCTTCGGTCGAGCAGGAGTATTGGCGGCAAGCCGATTAGTTGCGGACGTTTGATTGACGTTTGCTTGAGAACCCGGGCTTGGAAACTTGTTCAGGTTGGACACACCTTTCACAAATCGGTCGGCAGCGCTTCTTCCGGCAACAACCGCGTCACTGTATTTGCCTCCAGTGATCGCTGTTTTGGTATCCTTGGCCAAAGTGTTTAGAGCTGATTTCGTTTTGTCTGCCGCCTGAGTACCTGCATTGGCCAGTGACGATCCAATATCGTTTAGATGATCGTGTTCAGCCTGATGGTTGCGAGTACGAGTCATCGAGTAAATGACTGCAAAGGTTCCCAACGCTAAAAACAACGCTACCGCAATAAAACGGCCGATTTTTGCGCCCGAGAAACCAGTCGATCCAACGGAGTCGACAATGTCGTTTGTATTTTGAGCCATGGTTGTTCTTGAGAACAAATGTTAGGGGCGAGCGAAACACCATGGATGAAAATTGCCGAGACCGACAAATACTCATTTTTAACTCGTTAAAAGCAAATAGCTTACTGCAAGTAAGCCTACTTGTAACGGCAACTCGAACGTGGCATCCATGCCTTTTCGCCAGTAAATTAGGTTTAGATTAACCTGCACGACTTAAATTTCCGCGCAGTACTGGACCAGCACTTTGATAACAGATTGCCAAAATTTACCCAATAGCGATCGGTCGCTAGCTACAACCAATCTTTACGACCGGCTGAGCGGCTTCCTTGGCGTGCCCGACAAGGAATGAACACCAGCACCACCCAGCCTTCGCACTTCTCCCGTACTGCCACACCCCTCCGCTCTATTAAGTTCTTTTCCAACGGCGCAGCAGTAATTCTCAACAACCTAGCTGTCAAAAAATTACTGTGCTTACGTTTGAAAAAGCTATGCCCAAAATAAGCTGCTCCGCCTTTTTGAGGGCGGCCGCTCAATCACCAGTTATGCCTTGGCTGCCAAATAAGTTTCTTTGATTCGACTCAAGGCCTCTTGGGTGTTTTCGAGGCTATTGAAAGCGCTCAAGCGGAAGTAACCTTCGCCAGCGGCACCGAAACCGCTACCTGGCGTACCGACAATGTGCGACTTGCCCAGTAACTGGTCGAAGAAATCCCAACTGGTCATGTCGCCGGGCGTTTTAATCCAGACGTACGGAGCATGTTCGCCACCGAATACTTCAAATCCAACTTCCGCCAAACCTTCTCGCAATAGTCGAGCGTTATTCATGTAAAACGCAATCAACTCGCTCACCTGCTCGCGACCTTCGGGGGAGTAAACCGCTTCGGCGCCGCGTTGAACAGGGTAAGATACTCCGTTGAATTTTGTGCAATGCCGGCGATTCCAAAGAGCGTGAACTGATTGCAACTGACCATCGGAGGTTTTGCCCATCAGTGTTTTCGGAATCACAGTGAAACCACAACGGATTCCTGTAAAGCCAGCAGTTTTGCTAAAGCTGCGTAGCTCGATGGCAACCTCCCGCGCGCCTTCGATTTCAAAAATCGAACGCGGAACATTCGAATCAGAAATGAAAGCTTCGTAAGCGGCATCGTAAAAGATGATCGAATTATTTTCTCGTGCGTACGCTACCCATTTCTCTAGCGTTTCGCGAGTCGCCACGGTCCCTGTTGGGTTGTTGGGGTAGCAGAGGTAAATTAAATCAACTTTTTCGGTAGGCAATGCAGGTTCGAAATTCGATTCCGCAGTAACCGGCATGTAAACCAACTTGCCATAGCGACCAGTTTCGTCAGCACCACCCGTGTGTCCAGCCATCACGTTCGTATCGACATAGACTGGATACACAGGGTCCAAAACTGCGATCGTGTTATCTGCACCGAAAACGTCCAGCAGGTTTCCCGAATCACACTTAGATCCGTCCGATACAAAAATTTCGTCTGCTGCGACGTCGATGCCGCGATCTTGAAAATCGTGCTTGGCGATGGCATCGCGCAAGAATGAATAACCTTGCTCCGGGCCGTAGCCACGAAACGTTTCTTTGACGGCCATTTCATCAACCGCCGCATGCATCGCTTTGATGATTGCTGGACATAGCGGTTGAGTGACATCGCCAATGCCCATTTTGATTACATTGGCTTCTGGGTTGCTATCAATATAGGCATTTACCCGTCGCCCGATCTCTGGAAACAAATAGCCCGCTTGCAGTTTCAGATAGTTGTCGTTGATTTGTGCCATCGCAATGTCTCGTCAGTCTTTAATAAGTAGTTTTAGAACCATATTGGGACCGACATCATCACAAAAGTAGCAACGAAACACAAGTCACCAGCATGTTGTGAATCCCATGCATCAACATTGGCGTCAATAGACTGTTCCGCCATTCACGAACTAGTGAGAAACAGATCGCCAATGTCATCAAAACAGGAATCGCAGCAATTCCTTGCGGGTGGATGGCTGCGAAGATAAACCCGTTCAACACTGCAGAAAATCCAACGCTGATCCAGCGAGCACGTCCTTGAGACCAATCTCGCAGGTGCCGATATAATACCCCTCGAAACATGGTCTCCTCAACAACCGGGGCGGCAATGCAAGCCGTCACAAACACCATCAAAATCATCAGCCAATTACCGTTGGCGATGTACTCTTGAATTGGATGCCCGGGCCCGGTCTGCCGAGCAAACTCATGTACTTCTGTGAATTGTCCCACAAGCACAGTGAACAACGCAATACAGACGATCCCTGGGATCAAACACGGCAACGTTGCCATGTAGGATACTCCTGCAAAGGCCGTGTCACCTACCGGTCGGTCAATTGTCCAACCGATGTCATAACGCAATTGACGAAAGGTCACGCCGCGACTCAGTGGATAAGCCAGGCATAAAAGTGAACCAAAAAACACAAACGGTTGGATCAACATACTGGTTTCAAGAGAAAGCTCCAGAAGCCCTAGTAAAATTGAAACACCAAAAAAACAAACCAACCAAATCGCGAACGTTTGGATATAAAGGTTGTGATTGGTGGGACTTGAAAAAAAGTACGATAGCAATTTATTATGATGAATAAAAATTGGAAATCCGATACAAAATCCAACACCGATGACTCCTGCAAACATACCGAACGCCACCAGGACGGCAACACTACAAAACGAAGTTGCTGCGCCAGTCAGCAAACTGTCTCGCGAGGCTTGCTGATCGGTGCCCTCGGGTAGCAAGAACAATTCACCGGAGAAACCGAGTCGTTCTTTGATAAGCTCCTTTGAGTCTTCGGAAACAGCTGAATCTGAAAAATCTCCCGCTTCATATTCGGTCAACAGTTCGCCCATTGACTCTCGCAATTCCTGCTGATCGTCGGTTAACTTAAACCGCTCTTCCTCAGGCACGTTCTCCGATCGCTCTTCCTTTTGAAGTTGATCGACTTGTTCATCTAACGCATTGAGATAGTCACTCGCACTACTGGGACCTTCGAATTCGTTTTTCAACGAAGCGTAAACTAGACGCTGTTCGTAGCACCCCGCATCGACCTCTTCAGGCACTTGCGGTTCTAGCATATCTTCTTCAGAGACCGGCAAAATCCGATCGATATTGCTTTGACCGACTAAAACTTTAGTCTGAATTTCGACCTGCATGAGATCAGCTTCGGTCGCATCACCGCCTACCTGACTTGCCTGATTAAATTGCTCGACAGCGACCAGCGCAATCAAGCTAAACACGGCCAATCCAACAACCAGCCACGCAAGAATTCCGCCCGGCGAAAGCCGCTGGGGATTGGGGATCATCAGATCGCCTGCGACTACCTCAGCGGCAACGAATTCCTGGTCTGGTGGTATGAAAGGATTCTGGTTCGATGGCCCCTCGCCATGGAATTCATTGGGCGGAATTTGAGACACGTTCTGGCTCACTCAAAACAACAAAAATCCTAGGGCTTCTTCGCAACCACTGCCAAGTCAAGCCACTAAGGCGATAAACAGGTTAAAAACAAAATTCAAAAATATAGCAAACGATGCTAAGTCTAGTAGAAAAACCAAACAGGGTTTTTCTTTTTATTCAACCTTCCAATCCCGAAGTCTGGCGAGCTTGTCGCTTTATTCAAATTACAAAGATTGACGTGAGCCGCTTTTTAGCATGGCTTCATCAAACAGTCACCTAAGCCCCGTCGGCACGAACGCCACTACAGCATCGCACAATTGCGACAATTCATTGGGCTCAATGGTAAACGCAGGCGCAAGATACACGGTATCGCGAATGGGGCGCACCCAAACCCCACGTTTCACGAAGAATTCCGTCGCTGATGCCACATCGATAGATGTTTTCATTCGCACCGCGCCGATCGCGCCCAAGCAACGAACTTCGTCGACATGATCGTATTTATCCAGCGGCCTCAACTGCTGTTCCATCTGCTGCTGGAGCTTCATCGCCTGTTCCAATCGCGGTTGGCTCTCAAATAAATCTATCGAAGCGTTCGCGGCCGCACAGGCGATTGGATTGCCCATGTACGTTGGTCCATGCATCAATGCTGCTTCCCAGCGATCTGAATGAAACGGTTCGTAGACTTTCGCACTAGCAACAGTCGCCGCCAACCCCACACTGCATCCAGTCAAACCTTTTCCAACGCATAAAATATCTGGTCGAACCTGAGCTTGCTGGTAGGCAAACATCGTTCCCGTTCGACCGAATCCTGTCGCCACTTCATCCACAATCAGCAACACGTCGTGCCGGTCACAAACTCGTCGAATTCTGGCCAAAGAATCAGGTGAATGAAACCTCATTCCAGCGGCCATCTGAACTAACGGCTCGATGATTGCCGCAGCCAAGCAATGCTTTTGGGCCGCGATAAATTTATCAAACTCTGCTTCGGTTTCATCACTCGTAGGAATCGCTTGTGGGAACTGTTCCAACAGGAAGCCACGAAAGTTTGCGTGCATGCTGTCTGTGGGATCGCAGAGGCTCATCGCGCCGGAGGTATCGCCGTGATAGGCATCACGAAAACTAACGAATTTATGTCGGGCTGTTTTCCCAGTTTTGGATTGATTGGCCCAATGCTGAAGAGCCATTTTCATTGCGACTTCCACTGCCACCGAACCTGAATCGCAAAGGAACACCTTATTGCCATCCCCGGGCAAGCACTTCGCCAATCGCTGGGCAAGCTGGAGGGCTGGCTGGTGTACGATCCCGCCTAGCATCACATGTGGCAAAATTTGAGCCTGCTGCTGAATGGCTTCCACGATCACTGGGTGACGATAGCCGTGACAAGCAGTCCACCACGATGCGATTCCGTCGACCAACTGCCGTCCGTCGCATAACGTCAGCAACGAACCTTTCGCGCTGACCACCTCAAGTGGCTGGCTAGCGGTCTTCATCTGACAGTATGGCATCCAAAGATTCATGAACGACCGCAACCGAAAAGGGTAACAGGAAAAAGTTGGTAGTTGTGATAGTACCGTTACCAAAAAAGCCGAGCGTTCGACCGCTCGGCTTCTTGGTTTCTAGCCTTTTGGCTTTTTGTTAAGTCGACATAGCGATTGATCGCCTAGTCAATTTGAGGCCCTGTTTTAGCGTCGTAAACTCGCTCAGACTTTGGCTCTGTTTCTGGTTCGAGCTTCGCTCGTTGTTCAGCTCGTTGTTCAGCTTCGGTAACCACTTGAACAGCAAACTTAAGTTGGTTCGGGTGGAAGTATCGCTCGTACGAACCGTCCATGTGCTCAACTCGGTTTTTAACCAGTAGCTCATTCCATGAAATGTTGTTTTCTACATTCCAAGCAGCCGCTTGTGCAACTGGTTGAGCAACTTCGTCGTTGGCCAACATTCGGACCATTTCAAAAATCTCTGGTCGTGTAGTTAGCTTTTCTAGTGGCTGAACAACGTAGTCGATGTAGTGCTTGGGATCCGCCTTTCCTTCTTCCAAACAAACTGTCTTAACTGAAATCTTACCTGACTTGCCAGCCGGTACGTTAAACACACCACCACCGCCACCGCGACCACCGACTCCACCGCCGCCGAATCCACCGCC
>CAZHCH010000104.1:0-11240 GCA_964530985.1 uncultured Pirellulaceae bacterium
TACAAACCGGTAATTCTCGGGCAATCCGATTCAGGTCATTAGGACCGAGCACGGGGACATTAAATAGTAGCCGGGCAAAGTCACTTCGGTGGCTTTGCCCTTTTTCAATCGTGCTTTTGGCCCTTTTCGGATTTTAAGCCTTGGGCCGATCTGGTTATTTTGATGTTGCCCGCTAGTTTTGATTCGGGGTGAGTATTCGCAGTCATGACATCTCCGACCGCGCCGAACGTTTCCTCACAGCAATGCTATCGTCAAAATGCCAGCAACCACCTCTTACCCACGCTTTGCATTCACCCGAAAGCACTAAGTTTCGCCACTTCCAAACCGCCCAAACTTTAGCCAAAACCCATCGACCCAACTCGTATAGGGAAAAAAGTACAAAACACCTACTATTCGCCGTTCAACATTACCGCCTTTCTCAGCAACAAACGGCCTGCTTTCCAGTGAGTTCCCTTCGGTACTCAATTCGAACCTCAGCACCCCAGCGCCGGTGGTTTAGCTTGGGTGGTATCTTCAAATTATTGGTTTTTCTCGCCATCCTTGGTGTTAGCGGTTGGCTAATATTCCAGCGAACCGTACACAACCAACTCCATGGTGCCGTTCACGCGAAAATCCTAGAACAGATCTCGCCACTAGGCTTAGACCTGCAACTCGGCGACGCTCATTTCACCGACGGTAAAGGCCTCACACTGGATGATATTAACTTGCACCTGTCGGCAAGCCAAAACAGTTCACTGGCAGTCTACTCCAACTTGCAAGTCGCCAAACTACAAGTTCACTCGCACTCAACACTGACTGACCTCGCCGCAGGTGCGCTCAAACCGGATGCAATTGAACTTCACCGAGCCAAACTGAAAGTTGTTCGCGGTCACGACGGGCAATTCGATTTCACTTCCCTCATCGGTCAACTGTCCCAATTATCACCGGGACAAACCACCTTCGTCCCTATACTGTTGCGAGACAGTGAAATCGAAATCGTTAGCTTGGACCAGAGTCTACCTACGATCACTCTGGGTAACATCAACTTCACGGTTTCGCCAGTACAGTTCCAAGAGCAACCATTAGTACATGTTCAAGGTGAATTTAGCGCGGATTCCATTTCTAATATCGAAATCAGTCTGTTCTTTAACCAACATACTAAAACTTGGAACACTCAGTTATCCTGCGACCAAGCAAACCTTTCTCACGACGTCGTAAATTCACTGCCGCCCAACATTGCCGCTCAATTCAATCAAATTCAGAACCTGTCCGGCAAATTTAGTTTTAACGCGACCGCAAGCGGAAACGATCGGCTTGATCAAATACCAACCTTTGAATTAACCGGCAGACTCAACGACTTCTCCATCGACGACCCTCGACTGCCAGTTGCCATTCAAGGGCTTTCGACGTCATTCTCGGTCAACAACCAAGGCATTGTCGTACGGAAAATACAAGGATTGATCGACCAAACAACAAGCGTCGACGTGTCCTACACTCAAGTCGGTCTGCTCGACAGAAAGGCATGGCGTTGTGTCGGTACTGTCAACCAATTTGTATTAAACGATCGCCCACGGCTGTCAGCTTGGCTGCCTCAATCAGGCCACAAATTCATGAACGATTTCATGCCTGACGGTAAAGGCGACATCACATTTGATCTTTCACATGACGGAAATCGATCGTCACGAAAAATTACCGGTCGCATCACGGACATGTCATTCGCATTTATCAAGATGCCTTATCGATTCGACCACTGCACTGGCGAGATAAAATTAAACGGCTCGCACTGCGATTTTTCGATTGACTCTTCGGTGCATCGCCAGCCAGTCAACTTGGCAGGATACGCTGACAACATCGGGATTGGTAGTCCAAGCTATCGAATCAACTTGAGTGTTCCAGGAGATGTCCCAATCGACGAAAAATTGCTCGCCTCGACAGACGTCAATCCCAACCTGTCGCGAGTAATCCGATCTTTCAGACCGAGCGGATTTGTGAAAGGTCGTGGCGTGATTGAACGACTCGTTCCCAACGGACCAATCAATAAGTGGTTTGATATTCGAATTAACGAGTGCAGCGTTACACATGTAAAATTCCCGTATCCAATCCACCATGTACGTGGTCAAATTTTGGTCAACAATTCCAATTACAAATTCCAAAACCTATTTGGCCACAACAATAACGGACGAGTAAAGTGTAATGGAAATTGGGAACCAATCCACGGATTGAATTTGACATTCGAAGGCCAAAACGTCCCACTGGATGACCAGCTTCGGCAAGCGTTACAGCCAGAAATTCAAGAAATCTGGGATGGCTTTCGGCCTCGCGGAGCGGTCGAGAAGTTAGACGTTTTTGTAAAATCGCCAATCGGCGCACCCGAAGTCGACCTGCAAATCGAAGCAACGTTTTCTGAATCAGACGCGGCAGCTTCAAACTACGTTTCTATTTTTCCAGTTTGGTTTCCCTATCAAATCAATCACTTGACTGGGAAATTGATTGTTGGCCAAGGACAAATCAACTTAGTCGATGCCAGCGCCCGTCATCACAAAACACGTTTTGCTTGCGAGGGCCTGGGTAGGTATTCAGCTACCGACTGGTCACTTCGGTTGAAAAATTTACTAGTTACGTCATTGCCCGTCGACACAGATCTCTTGGCCGCTGTTCCACAATCGTTGGTGTCTCCGTTGGCACAACTGAGGTTTGAAGGCCTCGCAAACGTTAGTGGTGAAGTCACACTCGCTGGTGCGAAAATTCATAATGACTTTACGCCTACCCCTAATTTCCAGCCGAACTCCGCAAATCGTGCCTCGTTCGCAGGTCAAGCTCCGCTCAGCGGTCGAATCCAACAAGCGAGTCATTCAACACCAACTAAGTACGCTCCGCCAGAGTCGAGTATGGCATGGGACGTTCGCATCAACACCAATCAAGCCAACATGCTTGTTGGCCTTCCCTTGAAAAATGTTTTCGGTGGAGTTCGATTAACCGGAATTTATGATGGAGAAAACATCGAATGTGATGGCCATCTTGATCTTGATTCAATGACGGTCTACGACAACCAAGTTACACAAATCACTGGCCCGTTTAGGATCGACAACCAACGCGTAACTGCCGGCAAATTCGTCGAAAGGTTATCGCCAAGCAAACCGACGTTCAGCTCAATTCAAACAGTCGACCCAATCCCTGCCGAATCAATTTCCGGGATTTTGTACAAAGGCGTTCTTCGTTTAGACGCGCACATGGATATGACGGGCAAGAATGAATTTTTCGTTCGATCAACAATCGCCGACGGCTGTATTGCGACAACTTGCCAACAAATTGCGCCCGAACTAGAGAATGTTTCTGGCCACGGTTTCGCAGTCTTCGAAATGACAGGCGATGCCTCAGGTACACATTCACACCGCGGGACAGGTAACATACGCCTTCGTGACGCTGAGATCTACGAGTTGCCTATTTTCATCTCGCTGTTAAAACTAATCAACATCCGCCAACTAACTCGCACCGCATTCGATTCTAGCAACATTGATTTTAATGTTATCGGCGAACGGATTGTGTTTGAACGAATGGAGTTCATCGGTGACGCAATCTCTTTGCTGGGAGACGGAGAAATGAACCTTGATTGGGACATCGATCTAAATTTTTATACGGTCATCGGTCGTAACCGGGTGAACATCCCTCTAATTAGCCAGCTCTATCGAGCGGGTAGTCAACGAACGCTTGCGATCAAGGTCGACGGAAAACTAGACAACCCGAAAACGCATAGTAACGTATTGCCTGAACTCAACGAAAATGTGAAGAAATTGTTCAACGCAGATGCATCTGTTGCAAATCGTTTTACAACACCAACCCACCAGCCATTAGTGCAACGTCGTACAACGAGAGTCGGGCAGAACTTCTTTCAAAAAACAGACCAACAATCCGTTCGTATCGATTCCCGTCTGCGTCGCTAGTTTGACTTTGATCAGGTAAAGCATTGAAAAAAAACTAAATGCGAGGAAATTTATCAATATGCCCGACCCGAATCACGTCAAAGCTATGATTAAGTAATACAGGGATTGCACACGATAGAACTCGGGACCATTGATGAAACTCATACCAGTTTTCTTGCTGTTGATAGCGACTGCAAACTTCTCTTTTGCTCAGCAGCCGGCCAATAAACTTCAGCCCCGAAGTGTTAAGCCACTGATTGCTAAATACTGTTATGGCTGTCACAACGAGGACGATCAAAACGGTGGCGTTCGGCTTGACCAGATCAGCAACAAACTATCGCAGGGCGAAGACGCCGAGGCTTGGCATGCGGTTTTGGACGTGATCAACGCGGGCGATATGCCGCCCGAAGACGCCGAGCAACCGAGCCAGCGAGAACGCGATCAGATTACCAACTGGATCACAAGTTCGCTGACCAAGGCCGCGGACGCGAAAAAGCAAAATCGCAAAACATCTGTTCGACGCTTAACGCGCAGCCAATACACCAACTCGCTTCAAGATTTACTTGGCGTCAACATTGACTTTGGTAGAACACTCCCAGCCGACAGCAAATCAGAAATGGGCTTCAGCAATAACGGTGACGTTTTGCAAACGTCTTCGCTGCACCTAGAGTACTACGAAAAAATCGCCCGCACCGCGTTGGGTAAAGCAATTGTTACAGGAGACCGACCAGAATCAGTTCATTACCGAGTCACGTTTGGTTCCACAATCGATCCAAAAAGCCTTACCGGTTCTGAAGTCGCTGGCTTTCAATCTAAAGCAATACGCAGATCCAACTTTTTAGTCGAGCGGATGGACCAACCCGGTCAACCCGATTTTGTGATGGCTGCTCAGGCCACGCCAAAGCGGCTTAGGGAAAACAGCGATAATGAAGCGCCTGTCGCGCCAACCCTTGTCAAAACGGAGCGAGCTAAGACCATCGGTGTTGGGATGCGAGGGTCCGCCGCCGATCGTTACCGAGTTACCAAAGACGGTCTCGTCCTGTTTTCTGCCGTACCGCATGTTGAAACCGCGCCGAAGTCGTGGCAAGGGCCTTCCCCCAACATCAAACTGCTGTTCGAAAATAATTTCCCCACTGAAGGCGATGTCGTCGTTCGAGTCAAAGCAAGTCGAAGCGACAAATGGAAATCCAACCAAACCGGATTTGTGAGTCTTCGCAAAAACGTTCCGGCCACTCCAACCGCTAAGTCAATCCGCCTTAAAGCAGCGGATTGCAAAATCTTCACCAACATGAAAAAGAAGGATAACGAATGGTTACTCGCCGAAGAATTACCACGTAAATCGTCAGCGCTCTTCCAAGTCGATGTCCCCGAGACAGGCATATACCAATTTGATTTGATTCACCCCTACGTTGACGAAGACTCCATGCCGTCCTTCCGGCTGGATGTCGATAAAAAGCGGCAACAAGAACGTCTGAAAATCAAAAAGTCACTAAAGAACGAAGCCCAAATCACCCATCCAATTACGTTAGCGTTTTTAGAGAAAGGCACCCATTTCGTCTCCATTGGTGGTCGTTTCTTCGTAGGTTTTAAAGAAATTACGATCACACCTCGAGCCGATCAAGCACAGAAACTGTTAGACGAAATTCAAGCAAACCAGGCAGCGTATCGGGCACAGTTTCCATCATTACGCGTTTTTGCCGGTACCCGTACCGACGACGGCATGGATTATCGAACCTTCGATTCGTCGAAAGAAGTTACCGGTCCCATCGGCCAGACACAGACGATCGAATTCAAAGGGCGCCTCGAAGATCTTCCGCTGCCTTGCTTTGACAATGTCGCCAACAAAGACGAACTGGGCGATATCACCATCATTGGTTTGTGGAACGACTACCTCGTCAAAGACGGAAAAAAATCTGGTCCGCCTGTACTTGTAGAGTCCATCGAGGTCGAAGCGCCATATATTCCACACTGGCCGCCGAAGAGCCATCAACTGATTTTCTTTCAGCCCGCAGACAGTGAACTGAATTATGGTGGTGACGCATACACTCGCGAAGTACTTAAACGTTTTTGCAATCGAGCGTTCCGAAATCAACTCGGAGACACCGAACTTGACCGCTACTTCAATTTCTGGAAATCAATTAAAGCCGACCACCCAACTTATGAGGCCAGCGTTAAAGAAGTGCTGATTGCGGTTCTCTCGTCGCCCAAGTTTTTGTACTTGATCGAGCCCAAAACGATCGATGACCAATTCAAACTTGCCTCCAAGCTTTCCTATTTTCTTTGGAACTCCCCGCCAGATGAAAAGCTGCTCGAACTTGCCACAACAGGATCGTTGAAAAAGTCTTGGCGGACCGAAGTACAGCGTCTTGTAGATTCACCCAACACACGACGAATGATTCGAGCCTTCGCTTATGACTGGCTTCGCATCGATCGTCACGACAACACTCAAGTTAATGTCGAACGCTATCCCGGTTTTACTCGTTTTGTCAAAGCCGACATGACACAAGAAACGTACCACTTCCTTGACCACCTGCTGCAAAACAATCTGAGCATCGACAATATGATCGATTCAGACTTTGCGATGTTGAACCAGAATTTAGCCGAATTTTACTCGGTTCCAGGTGTAAAAGGAAATCAGTTTCGGCCTGTTAAAATTGACCCAGCTACCAATCGAGGCGGCTTGCTTTCGCAAGGCGCATTCCTGACCGGGCACTCTGACGGCACCGATGCTCATCCGATCAAACGAGCAGTTTGGTTAAAAGAAAAAATCCTTGGCGATCCTCCGCCACCACCGCCGCCCAACGTACCAGAACTCGATCCAGATACGCCCGGCTTCGACAAACTAACACTTAAACAAAAACTGGAATTACATCGCGACAAAGACTCGTGCCGCAGTTGTCATCAAAAAATTGATCCATTTGGCGTTGTGTTCGAGGCTTTCGATGCAACCGGTCGCTTTAAACCGACTCGTGACAATCAACCCATCGACGTCCGCTCAACCTTGCCTGACGGTACGGAAATTGACGGCGTTGATGAAATCAAAAAGTACATCTTAAAGAAGAAACATCGAGAGTTCGCGACATCGTTTGTCGAGCACCTATTTGCATACGCGATGGGGCGCGACGTAACGTTTGCCGACAAAGCAGAAATCGATGGTATTGTTGATCGCGCGGAAAAGCGCGGCAACGGTTTTCGAACGATCGTTGAAGAAATTGTCCTATGCCCATCTTTTACTGGCAAATAGTGAGCTTCCCGAATCCTCACACCAACGAAACATCCTAGAGTAATCTCATGAAGAAAAAACCTTGGCAGTTAGACCGAAGAACATTTCTGCGTGGCCTTGGCGTTACTTGTGCCTTGCCGTACCTAGAGTGCATGACTTCGTCTGTTCAGGCCGTCACGCCAAGCCAGCCGCCCAAACGAATGTGTTTCGTTTATACACCCAACGGAGTGGGCCTTCCTCCGGCCGATAGCCCTCACCACAAAGACTGGAACTGGTTCCCGCATGGTGAAGGGCGTGACTACGAGTTTTCTAAATCGTTGGCATCACTTGAACCATATCGAGACCGACTTTCGATCATCGGAGGGCTCAGCCACCCCAAAAGCCGCAAGCTACTCGGACACCTCGCCGGTGATACGTGGCTTACCGGTGGTGACGTACGAGGCAGCAGTTACTTGAACACAATTTCAGTCGACCAAAAAGCCGCGCTGACAATCGGTCGGAAAACACGTTTCCCTTCGTTATCGCTATCGACAGACGGAGGTATTGGCTACAAGTCGCGTATTTCAACACTGTCCTTCGACATCAACGGGAACCCCATCCCTTCCGAACATCGGCAACGAGAGATTTTCGAAAGGTACTTTGCACCTAATGGCGGCGCCACAACGAAGGAACGCCGCAAAAGCCTTGAACAGCGGAAGAAGATCGTCGATCTAATCCATGCTGACGGAAAACAACTGCAGCGTGCGGTAGGCAAATCGGACTCGGAAAAGATCGATGAATACTTAGAGTCACTGAACTCAGTGGAAGAACAAGTGCGTCGCAACAAACATTGGTTAGATATTCCAATGAAGGATTTTGACCCTGACAGTTTGAACTTCAATGTCGATGCGGCGATGGATCCACAGGCCTACGTGCGTTCAACCATCGACCTAATGGTGCTCGGCTTCCAGACAGACATGACGCGTGTCATGACCTACATGATGGCTCGCGAGGACGGCATGGGCTTTGGTGAAAACTTTCCAAAACTCGCTTTAGGAATCAAGAAAGGCCACCACTCCATCTCGCACGACAAAGCTAAAAATCACTGGCAACAATGGGGTCGTTACGACGCATGGTTGGCAAGCCAGTTTGCTTACTTCGTCAAGAAGATGAGCGAGACTCATGACGAACACGGCCCGCTGCTTGACCACACAATGATGCTCTACGGTAGCGCGTGCAGTTCAACTCACAACGCCCGCAACTACCCTTTGGTGCTTGCTGGCGGCGAAAAAATGGGACTCAATCACGGTGGTTATCACGTGTTTGAAGAAAAAGAAACACCGATGTCGAACCTGTTCGTCAGCATGCTCAACGCCGCCGATGTTCCCACAAAATCCTTCGCCGACAGCACCGGCCCGTTGCCGGCAGGAATCTTTTCATAGCTAGGCCACTGGTTCAGCGAAAAAGTTGTCTCACACCAAACGTGTTAAACACACCGACACCAACGTTACCAAGATTCTCCGCTGGTGAATGACGTAGGATTAAAACGTCACCTGGTGCGACCAAAATCCGTTCGGCTGGATTGACCATCGCTCGATTGAGATTCACGCGTATCGCAACCTGACGATTTCCTGGAAGCTTTCGAATCACCGTCAACTCAGTCGGCCCAAGTCTTCGGTTCCCGTTGCCGACTGGTACGCCACCGGCGAGTGCTACGGCTTGGGTGACGTCCAAATTGGTATCGCGTGGAAGTGGAAATTCTCCGCCGCCAAGTAATCCACCGGTGTAGTAAACTTCGGTGGGTCGAGCATCGACATGAACAATGTCGCCGCTGCGAAGCGTTGCCGTTTGCTGATTCGGCGGCTGATAACGTCCAGTTTCGCCCGGAGTTGTTCGCAACGGAATGTTGGCGAATCGGTTACCGACACCGCCAGCAGTGGATTCCCCAGAGCGAGGAAACGAACCGTTTGAATAGCTCGGCCGATAGCTTGAACTACGCCTGATTCTCAAGTTAGGTTTGGCATTCAAACCTGGCAATCCGCCGGTTTGCAACAGAGCATTGAAAACATCATTCTCCCCAATCGGCAGTTGTAACGATTCGACTCGGCTACTTTGGTCGCTCCGGAAATTAACAGGTTGATTGCGCCTAACGCCTTGCGTCCTAGCAGGCAGATCTTGTCGTACGACGATAACGTTTGCCGTTCGCTTTCGCATCAGCGTGACTAAGATTCGATTTTGTCTATTTAAGATTGGATTGTCACCACCTTTAAATGTACGACGTATTAGGTCTTCAACTTGACGTACCGTAAGCCCGCGAACAGGCAAACGTTTTGTTTGCGGCAACGATATCGATCCGTCTTTCAAGACAGGTATTGGAAATCCGATGGCGGGCGGCAGGTCGCTTCCTGCTGGCGGGATTTGAACGGGCGGGTTTGCATTTAATTCACCGAGCACACCTTCAACAAAGACCGCCAAAACATCACCATCATCCAAATAGTAGTTTGCCTGCGGAGTTTGCTGTAGATAGCTTATGTTAGATTGTTGGCGAGTCTGATTTTGTTTAGGCAAAACTCTTGCGGCGGAAGGCAGCTGAGCTGCAGGGATACTATTAAACCGTTGCCCGTATGCGTTTGACACTGACGCGAGCACTAGAAACCCAACGGCAAGGATTGTCTTAAACTGGTTCATGATCGTCACATGCAAAAGGATCTGGCTGTGTCGCCATTGTACTTCACCGCTATAAATTGACCACACAGTCGAACCGATGCCCCAATCAAATCAATTCAGGAGCTTGATATTGCTAACTCGACACATGAGCGAGGTATACAGTCTCGCGTAATGGGATGAGGCTACGAATCTCTGCGGACGAGCCCAGTTCAGGCTTCTTTATTGGCAATCTTATCCGCAACCTTACGACCGGTCATGCTCATCGGAATATCCGCGATCTGCGATAGCGACACCCACCGAGTCGCCCCCGGCATTTTCTTCATTCGACCCGTGACCGAATCCGTCTGGAAACAATCCAGAGTGATCCGGAAACGAGTCACCGCGTGTTTGATCCGAATATCAGTTGAAGTCAGCGAGACCGTTAAACCGGTCATCGTTTTTAAATTCTCCGACAACTGTTCCAAAATCACGGTCAAAGCTGCCCCCTGCGGTTTGCTACGTTTGGGGACTTTCGTTTCGATTTCAAACCGAGGAAAATCCCATAAATTCTCCCAGCGTTCACCCGGGCCACACTGGCGAATTAAGAACTTATTCTTTCGTCGTACCAACAAAACTGCCTCATGAAGATCCTCATACTTCATCTTCTTTGACGCCGCCGGAATCTGTTCCTGTAGTCCTTTAATCGCCGTTGGACACAAATCATGAATCGGACAAATCAAACACTTCGGTCGCTTAGGAGTACAAACCTGGTTCCCGACTTCCATTAATGCTTGATTGAAATCACCACAGCGTTTCTTAGGCAATAACGACTCTGAAAACTCCCACAAGGCTTTTTGGTTTGCCGAGGTTTTCGGGTCCGACCGCATTTCCATTAACCGCGCAAACAACCGGATCGTGTTGCCTTCGAGGATCGGCAGTTGCTTGTCTTTTGAAATCGACAAAATCGCTCCTGCGGTGTATCGCCCAATCCCTGGCAAAACCAAAACCTCATCGAACGTTACCGGAAACCGACCACGATGGTTTTCGACCACCAGCTTCGCCGCGGCGTGTAGCTGTCGGGCTCGGCGGTAATACCCAAGCCCTTCCCACAACTTCAACACGTCCGCTTCATCGGCAGCGGCGAGTTTCTTAACGGTCGGAAACTGCTTCATAAAACGCAAGTAGTAATCGATCACGGTTGCAACTTGCGTTTGCTGCAACATGATTTCGCTAACCCAAATCCGATACGGCGTTTTGTTTTTACGCCACGGCAGGTCGCGTTGGTTTTCATCAAACCAAGCGAGCAGTCGTTTTTGAAGCGGTTTAACCGAAGTTGAAGAGAGCATTGATATCAAGCAAACAAAAAAATTACCAGAAAGCGCCCTAACAGAAAGCCGCCAGCCCCCTAACGGAAAGCCCCCTCTCCTCATGAATTCGGACGAATAGGCTTTGCACTTTCATCAAACGTAATCCGAATTCACGAGGAGAGGGGG
>CAZHCH010000105.1:0-11215 GCA_964530985.1 uncultured Pirellulaceae bacterium
TTTAATGATTCGCCGACCAGAGTGTTCCAAACTTCCGACAAATCGTTTTTTGATTTTTGTTGAGCAAATCCTTTACGAGCCATTAATTGCCCCAACAAGTCTGCTGGTCGCTTAGGTCGACGAAAATACCGTCGACGTTTGCCTACCAATTCCGAAGCGTTGGAAAAATCCTGTTCGTCGTAAGATTCTTTGTCTGACAAAACTTATCGCCTGTCTTTAGAAAGCGGCATGATGACATACCCATACTTATCTTCGGTTTCACAATAAGCCGCCGCTTCTCCGCTCTCCAAATCCAAAGTAAACGACTTATCGGGACCGAGTACTTTCAGAAAATCTCCTACGAAGCGATGATCCAAAGTGATCGACAGTTCGTCTCCATCGTAGGGCACTGGCATCTCGATCCGAGTTTGTCCAACTTCTGCCGTACTACTGGATAATACAAGCGACCCTTCATTGAACAAAAAGTCAATTCCGCGACTCTCATCACTAGCCACAATCGCCGCTTGACGGATCGCTGAATGTAACGGACCAGCCGGAATATCGATTCGGTTCGTCTGCTCCCGCTTGGGAATAACTTCTCGCCATGGCGGAAAACGACCTTCGACCAATCGGGTGTAAAACACTCCGCCTGGTTCTTCCAATGTCAAATCGTTTGTTTCCGCGGCTATTTTGATTTTTGTATCGTCGTCTGGCAGCATCCGATCGATCAACTGCATTGAACGCGATGGCACGATAGTTTGGCCACCAGTATTCGGTTTACCAACAATCGTCATCTCACCTTCCATCTTTGCCAAGCGACGACCATCGGTGCCTACTGCGACGATTGTTTCGCCTTCCATCTCCAACAACACTCCACCCAACGCGTAGCGACTGCTTTCATTATCTGTAGCGTACAAAGTTCGATGGATTAAATCCTTCAACACCTTCGCGTCGACTTCGAAATAATCCTTTTGATCAAACTGATTAACATCAGGGAACTCGTCTGGGTTTTGGGCTTGAAGCTCAAAACGACTACTGACGCCGGTTATTAAAATCTTGTTATCGTCGACTTCCATATTGAGCGTCTCATCGCTCGACTCTCGCAATATTAAGTTCAATCGCGAAATTGGCAGCACAGCTTTACCAGCGGCTTCTACGACGACGTTAGGTACCGATAAACGCACTCCAACTTCTGTGTCTGTCGCTGTCAGAAAACTTCCAGTCTTTGACACTTCAAATTTAACGTTTTGCAGAATCTCTTTTGGGCTCCGAGACGGAGCTACAGCTGCAGCAAGCTGGAAGACTTTGAGAAAACTTTCTCGGTCAATTTTGATTTTCACTTGGCTTATTTCTATTTAGAGTTTTTTTAAATTATTAATATTTAACTGACCGAGATTTTGTAGATAACTGGCGGCCAAATTAACTTAAGTCACTGAGTATTAGTGATTAATAAGTTATTTTGGTTGGTGGAAAACTGGTGTTAAACGGGTAGGTAAAGCGTAGTTAGTTGGTCGTTAAAAATGTAGATAACTAGATCTATAGCAACAGCTGTAGATAGTTATTTTGTTTATTACTTTTGTTCAACAAATTTTGAACAGGTTTTCAATGTAGATTGTGATTTATAGCTGAACTCAAAAACAAGTTGGATTGACTGGCAATGAGATCGGACAAATGAAGCTTGAGTTTTTGTACAACTGTCTTAATAGAACAATCTGTTTGGTCGCTGGATGGATCGCAAGCCATTAAAATTTTCTGATAAGAATGTAATACCGTCGAATGATCTCGATTACCACAATAGCGACCAATTTGTTTGAAACTGCAACCTAAGAGCTCTCGAATTAAAAAGATGGTCACGTTCCTAGCAAGCACAATAGATTGTTTCCGCGAATTACTCTTAAGATCAGAAACCTTAACAAGGTATTCTCGAGCTACATTTTTAAGAATGGTAGCTGCTATCAAATCGATATCCGCAGTATCTTTTTCAAACAATTGGTTTAGCAGACAAACATCAATTTGTTGTCCAAAGCTAAATTGTTCCAGTGACTCTAAACCAGTAGATATTTGGTTGAACAAATGTTCAATTTTAGGAACTGTAACATCAAATTTAGCGGCGATCATATTCAAAGCATCATTGGTTAAATTTAAACGATGATGTGTAGCCAATTCACAAACAATTTGACGTCGAGCAGCCAAACCAGGAGGTTGGACGGGTAAACAAAGACCAGCCGCCAATCGAGAAGTCAATTGAGGGCTCAGCTTACTTGTATCAAACGGAGACGAATCCATTGTAAAAATCAACGGTAAACCATTAGACCTATTCAAATCTAATAGAGCGATGAGTTCTCGTTGAGCGGCAAGTTTACCGCTTAATTGATGTAAATTATCAATTGCTAATCCAGCAGATTGGCTAATTTTGGTTCGAAACTCTTCTAACGACGCTGTCTCTAAAGCTTGACGATAGCGCCGATCAAAGTCTTGAGCTGAAAGAAAGATTGGTTGTGAAGGTGGGTTGTTTTGAACGGAATTAGTTACTTTTGAAAACGAAATAGTACTAATATTCGATTCAAAAGGAATTTGACTAGTTTGTTGAGATAAGATTGCCATCGACAAGGCGGTTTTACCAGTACCGGTCGAACCAAATAAAACCAATGGCCAAGGACGATTTTGGTCGGATTGGTTATCAACAACTTCGGAGTTCAATTTTTGATCAGTAAAGAACTGTAACAAAAAATTAGGTCGGTCACCTACGAATCGATTCAGCCCACTGGCAGCACCTAATATCGGTGTTAAATCACCCGCGAAATCTGTGCTATACAGATGCTGATAGGGGACAGAAAAAACTCGATCGAGTACCGCGGAATTCATGCGGATATTATCCTAAATTTTGATTCGAAATAGACGACCAAAGTAGCCCCGAATTCTAACGTTTTGCTCGGAAATATACGAGTTCTCTTTGGTCTTTTTAGGGTTTTAAACAGGTAAAAAAAATCACTTTATTTCTTCGTTGCCTACGGCTTTTTTCAGTGAATTTTAGAAGTAAATAGATGCCAAATTCGAAGATTTTCCGAAGAGTGAATAACCTGTCTAAAACTTGTCGAAAACATGTTTGAAAATTGTTAATTTGCTGTCACCAAAATGTAGAAACTGTGTCAATAGATTGTTGACAGTTGATGTAGATAGAATTCTCAGTTCAATAAATGACATTCAGAAGGTCTATCTGACAACTCAAAATAGCGATCAAAGATGCACGATAGGACAGTAAGCATCAATTCGAATACCAATCGTCCTATTGGATTCGGAGTACAATCGATCTGATTATTTCAGCAGCTCGGTCGATATCATCCTTAGTCGTCGAGTAGCCTAAACTAATACGCACAGAACTATCAATAATTTCTGGCAGCAAGCCCATAGCGATCAATACGGGCGAAGGGTCGCTAGAACCACTAGCACAAGCTGAACCGGTAGAAATTGCCAATCCAGCCACGTCAGCTGACATTAAAAATGACTGACGATTGATTCCAACAAAACTAATATTTAAGGTTTGGGGAGTTCGGCTTACTAAACCGCTGTTAATGCTGACTCGCGGTAAAGCGCCTTCCAATTGCGACTGCAAATCGTCTCGCTGAACAGCAAGTTGATTTTGATATTGTTTGACGTTGACTACAAATTTGTTGATAGCCGCCGACAAGCCAGCTACCAAACAAATATTTTCAGTGCCAGGTCGAATGGCAGTTTGTTGAAATCCGCCAAATAGCATAGGGTCAGGAATGACACCATGGCGAAGCAATAATCCACCCACGCCTCGCGGGCCAGCAAATTTGTGAGCAGTGAAGGTTAACGCGTCAACTTGTAGTTGACTAAAATCAACAGGTATTTTACCAATTGCTTGTACAGCATCAGAATGGACTAGAACATTGGCT
Organism: uncultured Pirellulaceae bacterium; assembly: GCA_964530985.1. GTDB lineage: Bacteria > Planctomycetota > Planctomycetia > Pirellulales > Pirellulaceae > Mariniblastus. The sequence continues at coordinate 3,900 of CAZHCH010000105.1, forward strand.
TCGCGACATAGTTCAGCTATTTGCTGTATTGGCTGAATTGCTCCGGTTTCATTGTTCGCCAACATTACGCTTACCAGCGCCGTAGGTCGATCTAGTAGCTTTGTAAAAGACTCCAAACAAATGACACCTTGAGAGTCTACTGGAATTTGAACTACATCAAATCCATTAGCCGCTAGTTTTTTTCCCGCAGTAGAAACAGCCGGATGTTCAACGGCAGAGATTAAAATTTGAACAGGCGTATCTTCAAGGATCTGTTTGGATTCAATCAATCGTTGCCGACCCACAGAAGATAATCCAAACAATGCCAAGTTATCGCTCTCGGTGCCGCCACTGGTAAATATCAATTGGTCCGAGACCATGCCAGTAACACAACCGCCAAGCGATTGGACAATTTGTCGACGATGTTGTTCTATAACTCGACGAGCATTTTGGCCAAGACGATGCTGGCTGGCCGGGTTTACATGTCCAGCAGCAAAGCACTCAGTCATTTTAGCCGCTACATCAGCGTCCAAAGGCGAGGTCGAATTATGATCGAGGTAGATCAAACTAAATGTCAGCAATCAGAAAAATACCATTTAGACTTCGCTTCAGGCGAAACCACTTAAAACGAAACAGAAGGATTGATAGCAAATTATAAAGCATGAATACGACTCAATAATGATTCAGCTTCATCGGTTGAATCATACTTAATGGATTTTGAAATCCGCAGTTTCGCTGTCTCTAATTGGTCATTTTCAAAATCGATTTGTCCCAATTTTAGGTAGGCTTTAGCGACTTTTCGATGTAAATCGGCTTTGAAGTTTTCTGGTTTAGTAACGTCAAAGTTAAGTACAAAGGTTAGCACATCGCCAACAGCCAAATACATATTATCGCGAGCCATTTCAGCGATCAAAGGCCATAAAATTTTGGCTAACTTGGGATTTTCAGAATTCCAAACGGTCCATTTATTTTCATAGTTTTCATCATACAGCTCTAGGAATTCAACCAAAAATCGAGCATCAGAATCGGTTGAATGTTCATGAAAGTAACTTCCGTTATCTTCGATTAAGTGCCAAGTCTTTTCCTTTTTGAAAATCGGTTTAATGTACTTGTCGCCAACTAAATCAGGCATTGACATTGAGTACGTACTGCCAGAATTGAAAGTGCGGTCTTCGACAACCCAACCAGTGAACCGATCATACTTGTACGAAAAATATCGAACAGAAAAATCATCTGGAGAAAATTCGGTGCCAGAATAAGTGCACCCGAAAGTTAGATACAACATTAGGCAGCCAAACACCGCGACTCCAACAGCGGCGATGATGATTAAATACTTAAATTTACCCATGCTAATCCAATATTTTGTCTTAGTAATAGGCATAAAAACGGGGCGGAGTCGGATCGTCTTCCACGTTTTCGATAACTTGAAAAGCAAAACCAATTGGAGACCGGCCTAGATCATTGTCACGAAAATTATATACGCAACCGCCCCAACGTTCGCCGGCTGCTAATAAATCAAACCTAGTAAATTTCTGCAGCTTGCGATCAAACACTACCGCACCACTCCACACCAAATCAGTACCCATCTCTTTGTCGATCCTGAAACCAGTGAAAGGATTAGTTTTGCGTGACGGTGGCTTGGCGGCTGAAGAATGACCATAGACAACGAACTTAATGGTTTCTTCAGAGACTTTCACAACCTTTAGTCCGATATTGTCTAGGTTTACTTCATCGGGATCGAATGGGCTTGCTTCACCGCGAACGTTATCCATTAAATTAAACTGTGCTAGTCGCCGCGCAACTATTTTTGGTATTGGAACCAGCTGCCCTTTGGCCGGATCTTCTGGAATCATCGACAACATATCCTCTTTATGGATCCAAACATGATCAATATTTTGTTGTGTCAGATCCGTACGTCTGGCCTTTGCAGCGCGAGGTAAGTCGCGGGCTATCATTCTTAAAATCAAACCATTAGTAGGAGGTTTCGGAGAGAATTTAGGATCCGTTAAGACAGACTTCTTGATTTTTGGAGATCGCTCGGCGGCCGTAGTTTTTTTCCATATCCGAACGGCATCCCCTAACAACCTTTGTACGCGTCCGACTTGTGTAGAATTAACCGACGCAAGCAATTTTCCGTCAGCAGTAGCCGCATAGAGGCCTTGCCGAGTATCCGTGGGGATGGTGCGGCCACGATAATGACCTTGTTCAGCGATTTTTCGGAAAAATTCACCGTGCGCATCTTGTCGAATTTGTGATTTTGAGACGTTGTCGACCACTGGAATGAAGTACTCATTAAGAACTTCGATAATGTTATTATCAGAGAAAACGGACACACGGCCCGCTACACCATTATTTCAGACACAGCCCAACGGATCGCCGTTCATCGCCCATATAAAAATAGGTTTGCCAGTTTTGGCTGCTTCGATCCGGGCGTCCCAGAGGTCATGACGCCATTGGATCTTTCGCCATTTTTCTTTTCCAGCCGATTCTGTTAACCATTCAAAAATCGTTTTAAAATCGTCAAACTTCACCTTGTCGCCAGCTAAAGATCTCAGATAAGCCTCACGAACTTTGATTTCAGCGGTCGAATTTGTTTGGGTGATTCGTCTACCCGATTGAGTGGCAGAATTCCTATGGCTACTGGTTCGGCGTCCTGATTGAGCCGCTACGAAATGCCAAGGTATCAAAATGAACACAAAGACTGAAACCAGTAAGTATGGACAAAAACGAGGCAAAGAATGGATAAACATGGGAAAATTAGGGCAGTAAATAAATATTGACCAAAATATCCGAGCCGTGGTTCAAGCTTTGAAGGTTAGTCCAAAAACCGGCAATGGATCACCAAAGGATTATAACCCAAAATCGGACTTGCCTTCGGATCTACGTGATTGAATAATCCGTCTGAAGGCTGGAAGCGGAAAGGTATTAAAATATCCGAATTTCGCACGAAAATTAAATCAAAAACAAAGTAAACATTGGCTGATCCAGAGCAAAATCAAAATAATACTTCGCCGACATCAGGAGATGAATCGCCGGGAGGTTCTTCGCGCTGGCCCAGCGACCCAGCGTCGCGAATGCGGCGGCTGGAGGCGGTCTTGTTTATGTCACGAAAACCCCTCAATAGCCGGAAAATATCGCAATTAGCCGGTCTTGAAGACGGTACTCAAGCCCGCACCATGATTGGCCAGCTAAACAAACGCTACGATCAACTACAGCGTTCTTTCCAAGTCAAAAAAGTAGCTGGCGGATATCAGCTGCGAACCCGGCCTCAATTTGCTGACTGGATTCGTCGTCAAGAATATGTGCCTAGGCCCAACACCAAACGATTATCGGCTCCGGCGCTTGAAACACTGACGGTCGTCGCGTATCGTCAGCCGATAATTAAGGCAGATATCGAAGCAATTCGAGGGGTTAACTGCGGTGAGATGCTGCGACAATTATTGGAAAAAAGTCTCATTAAAATAACTGGCCGAAGCGAACAATTAGGCCGACCTTTCTTGTATGCTACTACTAAAGAATTTTTGACCGAGTTTGGGTTTAATAGCTTGGCAACACTCCCACGATCGAAACAATTATCGGGGCCAGGTTTGCCAGCTTGGTTGGACTCGGAAAAACAAAATACTAAAATGGCTCAATCGAATATTGTCGATTCAGATCAAAACAATTTGTCCACTTTATTACCCCCGTCAAAGACCCATGCTGATTCGTCCGCCGGCGAAACAGTTCAGGAGAAAGAAGAATGAAAGTTTCGATTGACCCGCAACTATCGACTTACAACAACATCGACCCCTTTGATTTTTTTGCTGAAGAAGCTGGTGGCGTAGCGTTGCTTGATGTGCAACCATCGTTGGTAGATGAGAGTGAAGACGAAGAGGAGGAAGATGAAGACGACGAATATGAATATGAGTACGAAGAAGAGGAAGATGAAGACGACGAATACGAGTATGAATATGAGGAAGAAGACGATGACGAGGAAGTCGATGCTGATGGAGAAGAAGTCGACGACGACGAATATGAATATGAATATGTAGAAGTCGACGACGACGACGATGAAGATGTCGAATATGAATCTGACGACGAAGATGATTTAGTGGACGATGATTTAGAAGAAGGTAGTTCCGAAGAAGATCTCGATGACGAGTGGGAAGAAGTCGACGACGATGACTTCGATGACGACGATGAATTTGACGACGACGATGACGACGAATGGGATTAAACAACCACTCAGTCAAATGACATTATCAAAGCCCGATTTGGAAAACACAAATCGGGTTTTTTCTTGCGCTACTACCTATCGTACGGTAGCCCAAAGTAGTCATGAATAAATGCTTTGCGATCGCCATCGTGATTCACATATTGAACCATTGTTAGCAGTTTGGTTTGGTCACGCTTTAGTTTGGCATCAATGATCGCTGAGTCACACAGTTGTGGAGGTAATTCGTCAACCACCGCTAAATCCAAGTCAGGAGTTAGACGGCCCTCGACCACACCCCACCGAAATAGCATTGATAAAACAGTCTCCAGCCGTCGATCGTGTTTTTGTTTATGTAAAATTTGTTCCCGTAGCCATTCCATCCCAAACGCATTGACTTGCTCGATCTCATTTTTCAAAAAATCGAAAACCCGGTGGTAAAATTCAGCGTCGGGATTGCTCCACTTCATAAACTCCATTTGCGTTGCCAAATCGCGTTGGTCGTATAACAGTATGCATTCAGAACTCTTACCATCGCGGCCAGCCCGACCAATTTCTTGATAGTACGACTCAAGTGAATTTGGTAAATCGCAGTGCAGCACAAATCGAATGTCCTTCTTATCCACGCCCATTCCAAAAGCATTCGTCGCCAATACTAAATGACTCGGTTCGTTCATAAACGCTTCTTGTATTTCGCGCCTTCGCACTCCATCCAGGTCACCGTGATAGACTAAGTGCGGAATATTTAGCGCCCATAGCCGGTCACTAAATTCACGCAATTTTCGGATCAACGTAAAATAAACAATACCACTGCCAACAATCCGTTGTCGCATTTCGACGACGGCATCTAGCTTTTCGTCATCGTCCCAAACGTGTTGCACTTCCAAACGAAGATTCGGCCGTTGAATACCGGCGTGAAACAGTAGCATTTGGTCGTTGGACAAACCTAATTGCTTGACAATGTCCTGTTGCACCGCAGGAGTAGCCGTGGCAGTCAACGCGATCGTAGGCGGATTACCGAGTTCCTTTCGGATTTCATCAACACGAGTATAGTCCGGGCGAAAGTCATGCCCCCACTCGCTAATGCAATGAGCCTCATCGATGGCCAGTAACAACACCGAACGTTTCGTCATGATCTCGCAAAAATCCGGTTTGCGAAAACGCTCTGGGGCCACATAGATCAAATCAAATTGCCCGTCGGCGATCTGTTGGTAACGTTCCAGTCGTTCATGACGCTTTAACGACGAATTGACGAACGAAGCTCGTACGCCTTTAGCAACCAAGGTATCGACTTGGTCTTTCATCAAGGCAATCAATGGCGACAAAACCAGTGTCAAACCAGGTCGTTGGTCATCCAAAGCACGCTCTGTTCTCCAACGGTCCGCCAGCACAATCGCTGGCACTTGAAAACAGAGGCTCTTCCCCATTCCCGTTGGCATGATCACTTGACAGTTTTTGCCAGCCAAAACCGCTTGTACGATTTCAGCTTGGTGGCTGCGGAAATCATCATGGCCAAAGGTCTGTTTCAGTATCAGTTTGGCAGAATGGAAAAAATCGGAGGCTTCAGTTTCGCTAATCATTAGGCGGACATTGTAGTTTTAATCAGCCGCCGGGCCGAGAGCCCAAATCGGCCATCCACCGATCTATTTCAATGCGATATTGATAGGGGGTGATTATCTGATAACAAAATTGAAATTGTGTAGAATTGATCGGAAATAATTTTGGAGACTTCGGGGAATTTGATGGCAACTAAGAAACCTAAGCGACGCAGTGAAATCCTACCACGAGAACGAGCAATAAACCATTTAATGGCAGGGCGATCGTACGATGCATTGGCGTGGGCAAAGGGAGAATGTCGCAGCCATGATATCGAAAATTGCATGTCGGCCGCTCGAATTTTTAAGGCGAGTAAAGAGTTCAATGAGTTGATTGGTTTGTATCATCATTTACAGCGTTTACAGCCGGACGTTCGATCATGGTACTTGGCGGAAGCATGCGTAGTAGCTGAAACGGCGGATTACGAAACGTTAAAACAATTGTTGAATGCCGATAGGCTAGAACCATTGGCGATTGGCGAATTGAAGCTCGTGGCGGGAGCGTGTATGGCCGGGCAGCAGTTTGAATCGGCAGTAGAGCTCTATCAGCGGGCACAACAATTGAAACGAGATGATTCAGAAATTACTTTGCAGTTGGCCGTAGCACTCAGCCAAGCTGGTCACCGACAGCAAGCGGCGGAAGTGTTGCGGGGATTTTTAGCTAGTGAAACAGAGGACCCACTAGTGGTCGCTCAAGCTTGGTTTAACTTGGGTGTAGTGCAAGAGAGCAGTGATGTTGATCTAGCGATTCAAGCATACTGGAACGCTTTGAAATCAGCCCCGAGCTACGAGGCACCGGTTGCTAACTTGGCAATATTGTTGACGCGGCAGGGCAAGTTTGCCGAAGCGATTGAGTTTTTACAGCCTAAGGTAGCCGAAAAGATAGATTGGCCAAGAACAGCAGTGTTGATGGCGTCAGCGAACCGGCTAAACAACCAGCTAGATACTGCGATTGAAATTTTGAAATCGGTTGTCGATGATTCAGCCAAAACAACCAAGGACAATCTCGCGTGGGAAATGTTAATCCGATGCTTAATCGAACGAGGCGATTATGAAACAGCACTTTCGAGATGTCAGGCTTGGTTAAAAGTGGATCCTGAGAGTGCAATTGCGGCTCACATGATGGCTGCCATTGAAGGCAATAACACACCCGAGCGAGCATCGGCAGAGTACGTCGCCAAAACGTTTGATAGTTTTGCCGACTCGTTCGATACGGTGTTGCAGAATTTGGAGTATCGGGCTCCTCAGTTAGTGGGCCATTTAGTGGGTGAAACTCTGGGACCACCTGCTGCGGATCGAGTAATTTTAGACGCCGGTTGCGGCACAGGATTGGCAGGCCCGTTCTTGAAACCGTTTGCGAAATCGTTGACCGGCGTGGATCTGTCAAAAAAGATGATCCAACAGGCAATCGATCGGAAGTGCTATGACTCGTTAGAAGTGGTTGACCTACTGGACTACTTGAAGGCCACAGCAAATCAGCAAAAATTCGATTTAATTACCGCTGCCGATACCTTCAATTACTTTGGAGATCTTTCGGAGTTGCTGCCGGC
>CAZHCH010000106.1:0-10812 GCA_964530985.1 uncultured Pirellulaceae bacterium
TTCTCCGGTTAGTTTTGTGGTTTTAAACTTGATTTGATTCGTCGTTAAAAGCATCTACGGTTGGTTGCGGCGAGTGTTGCAGGAAAAACGAAATAGTTTTCCGAGTTTGATCTGCAGGCCAGGTCGATCACAAAAAACATTCATTTGCCGGTGGCCGACGAATTTGGATTTTTTCTGAACAAAGACTCGATTTGTCCGCGACACGCAAAGCATGCTCACCGTAATCAAAGAAGGAGTCGAACTTTTATTTTTCTTGCGAGGGTTGAACGATGGCGTTGTTAAAGAATGGTAGTCGCGGGGCGGCAGTGATGGCATTGCAGCAGAACCTGAACAAGGCCTTGATACCCTCGCCAAGGTTAACACCTGACGGCGTGTTCGGGCCCAAAACAGAAGCTGCGGTGCGTCTGTTTCAACGACAATCGAACATCTCCGTGGATGGTATCGCGGGGTCAAATACCCAGGCCAAGCTAACCCAGCAGCTGACGGTTTCGTCGGGACCGGCGTTGCGGTCAGGCAACCGTGGATCTGAAGTCGCCAATTTACAGCGGTTGTTGAACGCAAAATCACCGCATGGACCACGGCTAACAGCCGATGGGGTATTTGGATCTCGAACGCAAACTACAGTGATGAATTTCCAGCGCAATGCGGGTTTGACGGTCGATGGGATCGCTGGTTCCCAAACCATGGCAGCACTCAACGCTGCGGCCACCGTGACTGACACTCGACTTCCCGCTCCCGTGGTGCCACCGGCGGGAGTGACACCTGCCGACATTACGTCTACACCGGCCAATCGACCGTACTATAAAGACATCGTTTCTGTTTACGGGGACCCTCAAGACCACAGCTATATCCGCAGGATCACACCGCCGTTCCCACTGTATTACTCAGGCAACCCAGTTTCAGCGGTTAGCATGCACGAAAAAGTCGCCGATTCGATGTCAGCGGCTTTGCAGCAAATTCTCGGACACTACGGGCTTGAAGAGATCGAGCGACTACGGATCAACCACAACTATGGTGGTTCGCTGAACAAACGTTTAATGCGAGGGGGATCGCAGTGGTCGACTCATTCATGGGGAGTCGCGATTGACTTGAATGCTGCTGAAAACCAGCTTCGATGGGGATCCGATCGAGCTCTATTTGCCAAGCCAGAATACAAACCAATGATTGACATTTTTGAAAGCTACGGATGGTATAGTTTAGGAAAGCACAAGAACTTTGACTTCATGCATTTTCAAGCAGTGAGACCTTAATGGTATTTATTGTTTCGTAACAAAAGTCAGATGGAAACAAGCAAGAGCGAGAAGTGGGTAGGGAAAAAAATAGAGCTTAGAACATTTGGTTGGCCGGCGTTTAGTGGCTAAAATGGTCAATCGTAAATCAAACTGTGGAGTTATAATATGGGCGCGAAAGATGATTTGAAGCTTATTCTTTGGCCAAAGGGAAGAACAGAGCTACGAGCCGACTATCGCAAGAAGAATAAAGAGAATGCGAACAATGCGGCTGGTCCACCGGCGCGTGTTAACGTCCGTCCGACGGGAAGGCCAAACGTCAGTACCGGAGCCGAGAAAACGTGGGGCCGTTCCCCCTGGCAGACGCCGCTATTTTATCACGGTGCGTTCATTTGGAAGGCAATTTTCACCGGTACATTTAAGCTGTCAGCCCCACCCGGAGTAGCCACTCATCAGTTTTCTGCTGCTGTGGATTCGGACTCAGCTACACTCGAGCGGGTTCTGGTAGCTAAGTACGAAACAGAGATCTCTCGCGGTCTTATGTTTGAAGGAAACGCCGGCCTGACAGGCAACGAAGTAGAGTTGATCAGCTCAGGGAAATGGCGAGAGGCAATGGCCAATATTTTTAGCGGCCGATTGAAGACCGGAGGTGATTTCTTCTTGGGAAGCCAATGGGCGGGTGAAGTCGACGTGACTCCAGGAGATGAACATGCTTGTGTATTCGGCGTGACAGGCAAGCTCAGCTATTCGTTGCCTCGACCACATTTCTTGTACGACTTAACTCCCGTTCCCGCTGGAACAGAGTATCAAGTCGAGGGTGCTTTGGAGATTCGGTTTAATTTGAGCCCCCAGGCATGGCATTATTTGTTGCAGACTTTAGGGCGGTCAGCCTTGATGCAGGTAATTCGTAGCGCTCCGTCGATGCTCGGGCAAAAGTTACTGGCATCTTTCACGGCTGCAGGTGGTGCTGCCGCTGCTGGTGGTACAGTCGGTGCCGTCGGATTTTACTTTGGTATGGCTTGGTTGGCGGCGACTAAAACCAAGGGAGCCCGGCTGGGGATTTTAACGAACTATTGCGTAGGCTATTTGGTACGTGTCTTTGAGGAGAGAACTAAACGTGCAGGGAACATGACCAGCTGGAAGTTAAGTCATCCAGGAGAGGCCGCGAATATGCACTACATCGGCGGCTATGAAGATGCTCAGGTAGCAATCGCCGAACACGGCGGTGGGGAGCAAGGATTGAATGTAGTTGAGTCGGCGTTGATGGCTCATTTTCCAATCGAGGTTCGAGTACTCAAAGACTCGATGTTTGGAACTTACCTAACCACTGAACGAGTCAACATGGGGCAGCACATCGATCGGGAGTACGAAGAAGCTCGGGAAATTGCAGACATGATGGCTCGTTACATGGTAGACCACCCTGACGAGTTCGCAGATTTTCTAGAGATCGATGGCGTTGGGTGGAGTTGGTATTAGTGGTTTGTAGTCAACACGAGCGGACCACACGTCTGACCGATGTATGGAAATGAAGAGTATCGAGGAGTTGTCTACGTTGTTGTTTGAATCGGTTGAAATGATTAGCGACAGACAATCCAAGTTCCATCCGCAGCTTGACGGAAAATAAAATTTGCGACGCCCAAAAACATATCCTCTGAATCGGAGGTCCGAATAACCGATTGATCGTAAATGTCAGCGATTGAAACGAGTCGTTTGTCAGCCCAGCCGTTAATTCTTAGCTGTCCATCGTAAAGTGGCTCAAGATTGTGATCTGGCGTATTCATCAACTCCATTAACGCTTCTTTCATTCCTGAAGTACGCTCTTGGTCGGTCATGTAGTACGCAGCAGATTGCTCTTTGATGCGTTCCTGTGAGACCGATGCCAAGCCTTCGTAATCCTCACTAGCTAACCGTTGATGCAACTTTTGCATTTCGGTTTTAAGCTCAGCCAAAGTTTCAAGCGAAACATCGATTTTCTTAGAAGTTTGCCAAGCCCATGGCCCGAACGGCACCTCGAGATTCACGTCCCTTCTTAAACGCAGTGGCGCATGAGAAACCTGTTCAAGAACGAAGCCAGAGCTTTCTGGTGAAGCCAACAGCGGGGATTCATCTCCATCCGATTCGAGTGTTACTCCGGAAAACTCCATCGACGCGATCGTTTGAAACTGATCGTCCAGCTCGTCTCGAAGCAATAGCTTTACCCCGATGGTTGCGTCCGGGCTTACCGCGGCTCCAGCCTCTAATCCAAACAGGTCGATGGTGATCACATTGTTGCCATTGATAATCCACTCATTGATTGGGCGATTGAAGGTGGTCGCCTTATAGTGATGCCTACCGACTGGACAATCGTTGATCCGAATATCAAAACCACATTGGTTTGTTTCAACATCCATGGTGTACCAAGGATTTTTGATGGTCATGCTTACTCCAATAGCTTTCTAAAAATTCAGGACGGATCACCGCTATTTCTTGGCTTTTTTCCAGATTCTGATCGGTTGTTTCACAGTTGCCTTAGGAGCAGGGCCGTATTTTTTCCCAGTAAAGTTCAACACGACCGGCTCTACCAGCACTGCTTTAAATGACTTGCTGCCTTCAACTTTCAATGAACTTTCACCGACTTCAAGACCAACACTGGTTTCCGATTCAAAGCCTGTATACTCGTATCCGTCATCGTTCGTTTTCTTGTGAGTCGTTTTTTCTTTGCCTGTTATTGTCCCCAATCCGATACTGCCGGAATTCTCCGTGCTGGCTTGATCGCCATTCGCTGTGCTGGGTTTCTCCTGTTCGGTTTCCCCGCCGCCGAAGGTCTGAACGGGCTTGGGTTCTGGCGTGGGTTTATCTGGATCTTCCTTGGAAACAAAGCCAGTATCTAGGTCCGCCTTGCCGAGTCCATCAACTTCAACCCCGGTAAAGATGAAAACGAATCCTAAATAGGTTTCGTTACCTCTGGTTTCAGGAACGACTTGGTCGACTTTAAAGCCTGATGTGGCACTGATTGACAACACAGCTGACGCACTTGTTTTGAAAGACCACACACGCCCTTCAATTTTTCCTTCGATAGATGCCTTGATTGTCACAGAAACGTTACCTTTTCCGTGCCCCGAGGTTTGCCATTTTTCCGCTGCAGCTTCCTTTTTATACTCCACGACTAAGCCAACACCACCTTTGACCGCTAAAGTAATCGCGCCAGTAAAAAAACCGTCAAAGTGGAACCGCTTTTGATCGCGTTCGGAATCCACGGCATTAAAGTTCTGTTTCCTTTGTTCCATTGCAGAATAGGCCTTTTGCAATGGAATTCCGACGGGAGCAGTTTGTGGTACTTTTGCGAGCAACGCCAATATGGCCGCTGTGATATTCTGAGTAACGGTGACTTCAAGTAGTGGATCCAAAGAGAGTTTTAGATCACATTTAAGCCCGCAAGTGCATTTGCCTGGTATTTCCTTCCACTGCCAGCTGCCTGTTACTTCTGTTTGATGTTTCACATCAATTTGGGTGCCTGAGAGGTCGTACAACAGATTGTTGACTCGCTCAATGATTTGAGCGAGATAGTCTAACGGACCCATCGCCTTCTTAAGCGTCTTCTGAATTTTTGTTCCAAGGTTCTTTTGATCGCCATCGTACTTCCATTTTACGTTGGGTTCAAAAGTGAACACGGATGTCCCTTGATCTTGATTGTAGACGACCACGTCTTCATCCCTGTCAAGTTGGTTCACCCAAAACGCTGCACTATCAAAGCCCACTTTGATTGAAACATCCCAACTAATATCCGGGATAGCCACAATTTCACCGACCGTAGAAACTCCCGTACAACTGCTGGCGTTAACGACGTACTTTCGTTTAGGCACCCATGGAAGCCAGAAGTAGCCGATTAAATTGTCCCAGTCAATTGGATTGCTATGCACTGCCAAAACCAAAGTCTCATTGGATTTGGACTTTTCATCACTCGGAACCAATGGCTTGCTCTGCCAATCCATGATCACATCTTGATGACTGTAACAGGGGCCCTCAAGTATCGAGGTCTCAATCGTTACGTCATCACCCTTTTTAACCGGGCCGGCGATGACCTCTAAATATGGGGTCGCTGCCAAACCAGAAGTCGAGACTGATTCGTTGACGATAATTCCGCCTGGTTGTTTACTCCCAGCGACTCGTCCATGGCTGCAAGTCATCGTTAAATCTTGATGTTTACAAGGTTCTGAGTCTAACACCGGTGGGGCCGGAGCTTGCATCGAACATTGACAAGTTGAACCTGTTACACCTGCATCGCTCATTTCTCTCCTCCTGACAATTCGAGCGCTGCACGCAAGTACAAAAACTTGCGTTGCCCGTCTCGATTTGGATAGGTTAAAATTTTGATTAAACTCGGAGCTAACGGTTGCTCACGCATCTCAGAGAATTGCGCCGTCAACGTCACATACTCAATAATCTCTTGCTGATAAATTAGCTGGAACGATTTAGCATTAAAAATCTGCTGGTCGACAAAAGCGCCTGCGCCCTCACTCAATGATTCGTAAAACTCGCTAGTGTGTTCCTGCAAGGCAGCATGGCAGTGCTGAACTAGGACCGTAGCGGCGACTTTATCGAATGCCGCCACATGTTGGTCGGAAAGCTGAAACATTTTCCTACCTAACTTTTTGCCGCTAGAACATGGGAGGACAAATCAATTTTCACACCGTTTTTTGAAAGCACCGCTACCGTTTCGTCAACTTCGCATCCAAACGCATCGATCGGACCAAAGAACTCGTTCAGTTCCTCAGGTGTCGATGATTCGACGAAGGCGATCAATACTCGAGGGTCATAGAAACGAAAGTAAACAATCTTGTTTTCCGGTGTGCGAACTTTTGTAAACCGACGTAAATGTCGATGCACCGCATCGATTCCAGCTTCGCTTTTGATGTAAATCCCCCAAGGATCTCCCGACAATTCGGAATTAATCCAAGCCAGCGAATCATCGGTCAGCTTCATTACATGTGGCGCAATTCTCCAATAGTTTTCTTTGGCCGCACCAAGAAACAAACAACGTACCCCCTCGGCATTGCCATGTACCTTCTGCTGCACCATCGCTGAGTCGCAAGCGTCAATGACAGCGTACCAACTCGCGCAGTTTCCCTTCAGAACCTTGGGGAAAGACTCTAATTCGTGAATATCGATATTTGCCATTCGGAATTTCCTGTGTTACCGATTGCCTTCGCATGGCTCGACGGTTGCCGCACCAGCCGCCCGGGCCGCCGACATCGCACCAGCTTGCGGCGATGCCATCCCACCCATTCCCGAAGTACCGATCAAAACCGTCGGACATCCGACGACAATCGCCCCGCCGTGGACAGTGCTGTCCCCCATGCGGGCAGCCGGGCTGTTGCCAATTAAAACGGTGAAAGACCCCGCAATAATAGAATCTGGTGGTCCTGCACAAGTGCACATGTCTCCGACTCGAGCCGCTGGTACTCCGCCAATCAAAACCGTCGGCGCACCTTGTGTGATGGGGCCCCCAACGTGAGGCTTGGGGCCTGGATCGACAAATGGACAGACGTGCATGTCGCCAATTCTGGCTGCTGGTTGCATGGTTGTACTCCTCAACTTTGGTGGGTTTTAAGTTTGTCGGCTTCAATAGCCGTTTCCGTTTTTGAGGTTTTTACGGTCAACTTCAATAGCCTAAACACCTCAGGCATTTCCACGCTGGCCAGCAACTGCCAGCCTTCTGGATCATCGTTCTGTTCACACAAAAAACATGTATTTGGAGGTAGCAATTGCGTTAGATCTTGGCGCTTCATCGAAGTTGTCATTGCAGCTAAAACGCTCGGCCAACAAAACCCTTGAATGCCACCGCCACGCGCGTGACTGGCGGTTTGTAATCGCTCGGATAACTCTGCTGTCGACGCATCGGAAAAACAAAAGATCAATCCGTCAAAGCCGACCGCGTCTAACGTCAGTTCGTGCCAACGGCGATCATCCGTTTGGATTGGAAACATTCGCGGACTAAACGAGTCAGCAGCCGCGGCATCCAAAAAATTAAACAAAACTGGCATTTCAGCGTTATCGCCAACCAGCTCAACGCCAGAGCGGTGATGGTCCACTAGAGCGATTCCACTACACTGTTTCGCTATACTATCGGCCAACATGTGAATTGAGATCGTTTGCGCATCACCGCGATACACTTGCCAGCCATTGTCGCACGGTTCATGGCTAATTAGTGGAGGACCGCTGGTCTGAACAATTGGATCTTGCTTAGCTTCCGGCGGTCTAGCTGTCTTTTCGGCCGACGTAGACAGTATTGTATCGGTAGCTGGACGCGCTAATTGTCCTGAGCCTTTTAAAGCGACTTCGAATTGCAGCTGCCCAGCCACCACTTGATCCCGATCGAACAGACGGCTCTTGCGCACCGAAGTTTGGTTGACCTCGAGTTCGGCCGCGGACTTTAAGCTACTAATGTCGCAGCGACTGGAACTGCACCGCAATTCAAAGTGGTTAGTTTGTAAACCCAAATGACGGAACGTAAAATCAGCGCTGCCTGAACTACCCACAATCACTCGCTGCCCGGAGCGAACGTGAATCTCATCTGGCCGTCCGTTGCTATCAGTAAAACTTAATACCACAGCCAGCACCTGCAGCGGTTGTCCGTCAACATCTTCGTCGGCGATATTCGCATTGTCTGGTGCCGGTGAAATCGCTGTATCGACAGGTGGAAAGTTTGAAACGGAACTGCCTATTGCAATCCGAAACGTGGAATCGCCGGCCTGAATCTCGTCGCCATCTTTAAGTTTACCACCCAAAACTTGTTGACCGTTGAGCTTAGTCCCGTTGCGACTGCCCAGATCTTTCATTTCAACATCGGTGGCGGTTCCAGCAATCAAAAAGTGTTTGCCCGAAAGCAACCGATCCGCGACAACAATATCACATCCAACCTCCCGGCCAACAGATACTTGGCCACCTGGTGACAGTTGGATGTGGTTTCGACTTGGAGTGTCGGGACCATCGATAAATTCAATAGTTACGGTCATAGCAATCGGCTTACTTGAACTTATCGGCAACCAACGGCTCTTGCGGTTCTGCTTCAGCAGGTGTTTCTGGTGTTTCAGGTGAAACTCCACAACCGCTGGAGGATGCTCCGCCGCTATTGATTTTGACCATGATCCCAGAAATCGTGACTCCTGAGGCATCAATTTTGATAAAGCCACCAGGACCGTTGAGCGACAACTGTCCCATCGGCCCGACGTCAACAACAAACTTAGTTCCGCCGGTCAAGTGCATTTGCCCCATCGCCCCGGAAGTCATGGCTAAGTTGCCATTGGACTGAACCATGCTGTCCCCACTGACTTCTAAGGAATAGCTGCCACCAACTGATTCCACATGGCTGCCGTCGACGGTTTGATGAAAACCCCCGCTGCCGATTTGCCGTACTTCTTGATCCTCGATTACAACTTCTAGTTTGCCACTGGAATCAGCATCGCCGTTACCAACCATCAGTTGGGCGTTACCTTCGATGTGCTCGATTTGGTTTCGCTTGACATTGATCTGCTTGTCTTGCCAAACCAACTCTTGTTGGTCTCCGCCCTTCTGTCCGTCTTTCTCCCAGCCAATGATTTGATGGCGGTTACCATAAATTCGTTCTTTGGAATCATTCAATACGGTTGTGTCCATGTCATATTGAGCATGAATCCGCACCTGTTCTTCACCGGCGGTGTCATCCATGGTCAGTTCATTGTAACCTTCGTCTTCATAAGACTTGGTAATGTAGCCGCGGCGCTTCTTATTCTTGGCGTTTTTTCCGGCCCCCTTTAGATCGAATGGAGAACGATTATCACCGTTGTAAACTCGGCCCGTGATAATAGGACGATCAGGGTCTCCATTTAGAAAACTAACAATGACTTCCTCGTGCTGTCTGGGGATATCAATCATACCCCAACTACCACCGGCGTGGTGTTGTGAAACCCGAATCCAGCAACTGCTGTTGACATCCTTTTTTCCATAACGGTCCCAATGGAATTGGACCTTCACTCGTGCGTACTCGTCGACAACAATCTCTTGCCCATCGGTGGTCACGATTGCCGTCTGAGGACCCTCGATACGAGGTTTGGGTGTGCGACGAGTTGGACGGAAAATGGTGTCGGCAGAAATACAGGTGAAGCTGTTTTCAAAGTCCACTTCGACGGTTTCGTCGACTCCTAAATTGCTGTGCAACATAGTAGTAACACTGGTTATGACGTAAGTGCTTTCGTCCTCCGTACGAGAGTGTTCATCAATCGTGAATCTTCCACCGGGCGTAAAGCTGACGTGATGCCCGGTCCCGCTTACCTGATCATGACTGGCCGCCAAGCTCTCGGCGCGGACCTTCGTCACTCTGTCTCCTTCAGTCCCTTCTTCGTAGAGCCCGGGGTAGTCGTAGATTTCACACTTAGTCGCAAGGTCGAAGGTAACGCCGCTAAGTCGTTCGGTTGACAGCGGATCGGTTGGCTCTTTAAAGTTGAAATCTCGTTGCGCAAACTTTCCCGGGCGAAACGAGTAGTTGTGCGCCCAACTGGTAAGACTCGAGTGCTGGTTTTGCCCTCGCTCTTTGAAATGAATCACCTCGTCATCAATCGAAAAATAGCCCGCTTTCGAATCAGACAAAACTAGCGTGTGCTTTTCGGCAGAGTGTTCGAAGTAATAGTAGATTCCTTCTTCTTCCATTAGCCGTGACACGAAATCCAAATCCGACTCCCGGTACTGCACACAATACTCGCGAGTTGGATATGAAGCACTTAGCTGTAGCTTGAAGTCGTTAAATCCGAATTCTTGAAAGATCTTCTTAATGATGTCAGGTGTTGTCATGTCCTGAAAAATCTGGCAATCCTGATTGTGAGCCAGAAACCAGATCCACGGTACTAATGTCAGTTCATAGGCCGTCATTTTGACTGGTGCTTCGACTTGATTGACGTAGCGAAAGTTACTAACAAACGCATTGAATCGCCGATTACGACCTGATTCGCAGAAGTAGGTCATCGAGACTCGTTTTCCAACGAGAGCACTGCCATCGACGGACGAGTCCTCGGACATCACCACCGCTCGATATTGGAAAGGTTGCGAGAGCGACTCGGTACCGCTAACCCGCTGTAGCAAAAGCGCATCCTCTCCCAAAGGAGTATCAATACGCAGTTGTCTTTGAAGTTGATTAAACGTGATCATGGCCGCCTCAGACTAATCTTATTTAACAATTCCATTGTAGCCCGCGAGCACGCTGTACAATAGTTTTTTAAGAAAACAAAACAAAACAAAAGTGAGACAAGTTGGTTCACTCAACCAGCTTCTCATTATTTGAAGGCAGCGACTCCCATCATCCGCTTTCAGGTCTACCTGTGATGCGTAGAAAAACTCGAACGGAACACGCGCGGGTTCGCCAAACGGAGCTCTCACGCTTAAGCTTTTTTGTTCTGCGTGACATCCCAACCGGTGTCGACCGAACCTTGAGTCTTGCCTTTGTTGTCCTTCTTTTTGTAAGACCACTTGATGGTGCTGTAGCAGATGCTGATGTTTTCCATCGTTTCAATGGTTCCCGCAGAAGCACCATGCACGCCATAATTTGAAAGGTAGGCGTCTGTAAGTATCCACT
>CAZHCH010000107.1:0-10737 GCA_964530985.1 uncultured Pirellulaceae bacterium
CTTCGTCGGATTCGAAGCGACCGAAACCGTTGTAGTTCGCATAGTAGTCCACCGCGTCCGAAAATCCGTCCCCAGGATTTCGCAACGTAGCATTGGTGCCCGATGCCCAACCTAAATTCGTTCTTTCTGGATTGCACTCGCCAACCAAAATCGTATTGGAGCTTCCATCGACGATGTCCGAAAACTTGGTTCGGCTGTTCAAGTACAAAACACCATTGTTGTCTTCATCAATCGGTGCTTCCGTTCCGTTGTGACAGCCCGCATAGCAACTGACCCCGGCCGTGCCTTCTTCGTTTTGCCCACTGGTTGGATTGCTCGGGCAAAGATAAATCGGGATTGCCATTTTTCGCGCTGGAGCGTTCGCTGGAGCATAAGTCCCCAAACTCTTGTCGAACCGAATTGCGATTCCCATCTGTTCAATGTGAGGCAAAATCTCCACAAGGAAGCTGACATCAATCCCAACTTCATCACTAGTGACTGGCCCCGTTGGATTGGTAACCCCCGCAGGAAATTCCTCTTGGGCGAATTCATAGCCATGAAGCGCGATGCCAATTTGAGCCAAATTGTTTGCGCAATGAGTACGTCGTGCTGCTTCACGTACCGCCTGAACGGCTGGCAGCAACATGCCGATCAGAATCCCAATGATTGCGATCACGACCAAGAGTTCAACCAAGGTAAATCCACGCGTCCGCCGTAATCTGGGGACTGATAGCGACTCCGCTTTGGCACATGAAGTAGCCGTGTTGTTTGTACTTCGCATTGCTGATTGTCCTTAAAATGGGATTGAAAAAATCAATCGATCACAAATTAGTTCGTATATTCGAATTTGATATTAGGCTTTGTCTCGGAGAACAAAGGTCAATTAATCCGTCTTTTTAAAAATCGCCGACCGAGCAGTCACGTTTGTCCCAGTCGAGTTTTCTATTTTCGCTTGAACTACAACCTGCCCCTTCGTTTCGTCGTTCGTTACACCAAACAAAACCTTGTCAAATTTCTCTAGCTTGGGACGAACTTCATTCTCGCTAGATTCATCCGCTGGATTGGCGATCGACTTTCGAACCGCAGCATCCAAAACCCAACGAGTCTGTTCTAGTTGATGTTCAGTTCTCAATATCCGACGTTGTCGAAGACTAACTTGCACCGACAACATCACCAAGGAAACCGCAACCGCAGCACAGGCAAGAACGGCAATTAAGACCGTTCCGTTACGTCGCCTGGATCGTTGGGAAATTCTGGCATGTCGTTTCATTCTTCACCTCTAGGTGCCGATTTGCCACCAAACACTACCGTCTGTTGCCATCGATTCGCTTTCGCGCTAATCACTAACTCGAGTTTTGGGTCAGGTACATCCAATGATTTGGGAGCCGATCGATAAAACTGTGTCGGATAACGATAAATATTCAAAGCCGCCCGTTCTGAACCAACCTGCACATCCCACTCGGCAAAGTACTCATCACTCAACCGAAAGCTATCGCGGCTTACCGCCTGACCACCGATCGTTAGTGTTTTTTCGATTTGGCCCCGATCGATCTGAAAGACAATTTGCTGCCCTTCGTGTCCGGTCAGTTGGATTTGATTCAGATCTGAACTGAACTTCAATGATTTACAACTGCGAACGTCGTTTTGAAAATGGTTCGAAAAATGGTTGAGCGCAGCATTGGTTTCGCGACGGTGTTTGAATCGCGAAGTCATCTTGAGAGATTCATGGACCCATGTCGTCGCCGCAATCAACAACACGGGCATCATGGCGATGATTAACATTTGGTGGATTAGCGTAAATCCGGCGCGATCACGAAATCGTCTTTGGCACTGAATCATTCTGAATTCCCCGTTTCGACTAACCAACCACATAAGACAACGGGTTTGCTTTCTACTGCACGCTTCCAGCTAAGCGACAATTCAATTCGAACACCAAGATTGTCTTCCACTAGCGTTCCAGTCAGCTTCGATTCTGGCAAACGTTCCGTACAAATCTTGGACGGTTTCAATTGCTCAAGTTTACCGGTCACCGAATCGACGTCCAACAAAGTAAGTTCTTCCAGATGCAACGAAAGCTCATGCACCGCAACACGGCGCTGCGAAACATCTCGCCAGATCATACCGCACTTGAATAGCAAACTGGTGATTATCGTGACCGTCGCACAAAGGATCGATGCGGACACTACCAATTCCATCAACGAGATTCCTCGTCGGTTCCTGCGTCGTGCCGCACGGTTTCGCCGGCGAGTTTGGGTGCAGAGGTTAACCTGTTGACGTTTATACATGGTTGGTTAACTCCCGTATGATGCTGAGCAAACTCTGAAAGATCGACACCGCCGCAAGGCCAGCGACAACCATCAAAAAGAAATCGCCCAGCCAAATCAGCAAACGAATACCAGCAAGGTTGCGATAGTGGCTGTTTAGTTCCTTCACATCGCTCATCCGCCGCAGCAACCAATTCGCACTTTCACTTGACGACGCTTTGGATACCACCTCTGACGCGCGTTTGGAAATTACTCGTTCGGTCGTCAATGCATCTAGCGCCTCGGTGCCCGATTCGATTTTCTTGGCAGCCGCAATGCGTTTTTTTATTTTAACGCCGATGTCACTACTGCTAACGAATCGAATCGCCGCATCAGTTGAATCGTCATTTGCTCGAACCACCCAAGCAAACGAGCGATCCTTTCGAGCCCGTTTAGTGAGTACCGGTTGTTGCCAGCGATTAGGGATCCAACGGACGAAGTAGCTGACTAACAAGTGGGGGCGTTTAAATACTAAAAACAAGCCAAACGCTAACAGAAATGACGCGGGCACAAACCAGTAATTCACGATTCTATTGCTCAAATCTATTGACAACTGCATCGAAGGTGGAAGGTCGATTCCAAACTCCTCAAACATGTCCTTAAACTGAGGAATGATGAACAGCATCATGAATGTGAGTATCCAGATGGCAAAAATATATCGATGAAACAAACCGATCAGCTTGCTGATGACGGTCGTGTCTTCTCTATGATCCATTTCGTCTCGCCTGCTGTCGGTGCTAAGCAGCGCTTGATTCAACGGCTTTTGCAAACCTTGTGATTGAGTAACTGCCAGAGCCATCACCACCGGCTCGGGCACGATCCCTGGAACCGCAGCAAGAGCCGATTCAACGAGTGTGCCTGACTTTAGATCCGATACGACGAGCGGAATATCTTGGGCAGTTGCCGACTTCATTTCGACGCTCAGGTCTTCCAGTAAATTAGCTGCGTTTAGGTTATATTCGCTAGCCACCGCAAGCATTCGAATGAGCGTTTGTTGGTGAATATTAGTTGATTCAAAAATCTCATCCGCTGCAGCAGAGACGAGAAGTTGTTGCTCAACCGACAATTGTTTGAGATTTACAGGCATGTTTTTAATATCCACCCGTCAAACCAGAAATGATTGAAATAAGTGGCATGAACATCGACGCAATGACAGTACCCACCGTTGATAGAATTAAAACAGCGATAGATTTACTCAGCCATGACAACCACCAACCTCGGACGACGTGACCAACCGACCGGTAATATCTTCCTGTCTCTTCTAGGATTGCAATCTTTGCAGCGCGATTTTTAAGTGATAACGAGTTGTTGATTAACGGAAACTTAAACGGATCAATGAAGTCTTGATCCCCGCCTGGGACAAAATTCGTACTGTTTTCTCTTAACTGTTTGCTTGCGGAGCAACGACCGGCGATTTGAATTGCTTCCGCATCGCTGACCCCCGCCGATAGCAAACTTGCCACATGATTCGCCCAAACCGAAAGTTGAATTCGGAACCGACAAAAACGACGATCGAGCCAACTAAGTGAATAGGCTCGTCCTCGTTGGCTAAAGCGAATTACGGCTACAAAAATGATCAACAAAAGAAACAGAATAACGTAGAAATACATCCAGTACGCTTCCACCCAACGGCCAAGACCGAATATTCGTTCCGTGGCCAGTGGTAGTGTAATTCCAAATTCGTCAAACATTTCGCGAAACTCTGGAAGGACAAAGATGCTTCCGAACGTTACCATGGCCAGCCAAACAAGTAGCGCAATCATCGGATACAAAAACGGAATCAAATTAACTCCAGACGGTGCGCTGCTTTCAAATTTGCAAAAACCTTCACCAATCGCGGCGACCGATTCGGATTCAGTCAGTGGCGCCCGCGCCTGTTTGCTCAGCATGGCCTCTAGCCAAGGCAGACAAAAACACAGGACATCAGGTCGTTCCAATGCGGCTTCGTAGTCTTGAGAACGATCAAACCACTGGCCAATCGAATTCAGTTGCCTCCGTTTTGAACCTGAAACCGCGCCAGCAAGCTTAAAAATTTGTTTGGCTATCTGTGAGCGAGATTCGTCAATCAATTTCCAATGGTTTTTCAGTGACTCTGTTTCGCTATTTGTATTGGATTGAATATTCATGAAGGAAGGCCAGCCTCCACGAGATCACTGATTAGACCAATCAATGGTCCAAAGACCACCAAGGCATAGACAACCGCCACACCACACACTAAAGCAAGCATGGTCACTGGCGCCAACGTCCGAGCACGCTCCATTGTCTTTGCCGCTGTTAGCGACCAATATTGGCTGAGTATTTGATAGGTTTCAGCAACCGTCGCCTCACCGAATGAACTGCTGAATTCTCGTCGGCTAACATCATCTAGCGCGTACAGAGTCGCGGTGTTTGGAATTGCTTCTGAAAGAGGAACGTTTTGAGAAACCAGTAAGCCCAACGTTTTGGCCGCCGCCGATGAAACCTTTGACCGAACATACTTTTTGCCGCCAAACCAAATCATCAAAAAGTTGGTCTTGTTCGTCAGCAAAAGCCCCAAGTTAATCAACAGCAATACCGCAACCGCAATGGTGAATGGAAAATGATAGGGAAACGCATCCAAATTAAAGTCAGTCATGTGGTAGAACATCTGCATGTCCTGTCGCAACGACTTATATTCAGGTGCAACGTAAGTTTGAAAAATAAGCAAACCCAACAAAGCAACCACCAGCACGAGAGCCAAATACCACAACACCCGTCTGATGATCCAAGAAAATTCTCGGCTGGCAATCGCTCTAGCCGACAATCCGTCCAACACAGGAACCATCGAACCTAGGTGATTGTGAATGGTAATGGCGGCTCGATGCCGATCACCGATGGAAGAATCTATTCGGCTGTTTGCGGCAAGGTCACGAATCTGAGATACATTCGTTGTTGCCACCGACTGTAACAACGACCGAGAAGTTAGTTCGATTGGAAGTTTAGCAACGCGTGCGGCTTCAATATCGGCGTAGAAATATTGAAGCGACGACGGTTCCATAACGAATCTCAATAAGAAAATGAGTCCCAATTCTAACGGTGCTAAAATCGCAATGCAACCTTTTGTGACTCGTCTTGGTTGAAATGCAAAAACGACACCTGCAAGGTTATTCCAAACCGCAGTGAAAATATTTCAAAGAAAAATAAAATAATTCAGTCTGAAACCCATGCCGTGTGCTGTTCGATTTCTAACGATTTTAAAATCGAAAATCAGCTGCCTACCTAAAGTCGTCTTTCGCAAGATGTTCTACCGACTCATTTGCCAATCTTAAAGTGGCTCGCAAGATTACAAGTTCGTAGTCGACGACTGTCATTAAACAAGAAGCAGGTCGCATGCATCCTTATGGGCTTGATAGAGTGCTCCTCTTAGGACCGCCTGATCTCCCAAAGTTGAGCCTACGACAAGGGGCGGTGAAGGAACCAGTCTGCTAATGATCTCGTTTAATCGTTTAACGGCCATCTCCATGATAGCGTGGATGTCGCCACCAACCACGATTACGCGAGGGTCAAGCAAGCTGGCGAGGTTCGCAATTGCCAAACCAAAGTGACCTAGCATAGCTTCGAAAATTTCAATCGCCTCCGGGTTACCTTGTGCGACCGCTTCCGAGAGCGAACTGATTGTCGGTTGCCCGGACTTACCTGCTCCAAGATCGATCCCTCGCTCGTTTAACGTTGCCGCAACGGTAGACTCACCGCATATCGACTCGAGATTTCCCATCCCATCTGTTGGTGAGAAATGGAAGTCGGGATCAAACACCATCTTGCCTAACTCGCCCGCGAAACCAGCGTTTCCGCGATACAGTTGGCCATCAATAAAAATTCCAGCACCAATACCACCACGCATTGATGCAAAAACAAAGTTGTTATGATCTTTGGCAACTCCAACCGCATACTCTCCAATCGCCGCAGCATTAATATCGTTTTCAATGCGCAAACTAACTTGTGGCAGACGATCTTTGAGGCTGGCTTTCAAGTCAAAATCAGACCAACCATTGATCATGGGAGCGATAACGATTTTTGATGTAACCGGATCGATCGTTCCAGGAACGCCGATAGTGATTGCTCTTAAGGGCGGGGCAGTTTCGGTTTGTGACGAATCATTGGATGCCAAGACCTCGTCAATGGCCTGAACGATTTTCGAGCAAGTGACATTCCCTCCTTGCTCGGCATCGGTCGGCATTCGCGACTCCTTGAGGATTCGGCCATTCATATCACCCAAGGCTACCTGAATGAAGTGCTCTCCTACATCTACACCGATAACGGAGCCACAAGATGGATTGAGACTGACGAAGCTGGCGGGTCGCCCTGGCCCGGCGCCCTCGACCATCATCGATTCGTTGACTTTCAAGTATCCCGAATCAACCAGCTCGTTGACCAATCGCGTTACACTTGGTACGGACAAACCAGATACCGAAGATATCCGCCGTCTACTTATTTCGCGATAGGCCCGGATGACCTCAATAACTCGTTGATTGCTTTGGTTCGTCTGGGGAAAACTCAAGTCCGTTCTCACTTGCCTTAGCCTAGTTAAATAAAAAAAATGGCGGCGAGCCGCCCGTACTATTTCAAAAGTCGATGCAGTCTATTTGTTTAATGGCTTACTGTTTAGTTTATCAGCGCCGACAAGAATGTCATTGCTAGATCGAGGAAGTCGAAACAGTTTTTCCCCAGTCTCGTTTATCTTGGTACATCGATGTCGTTGACCATGTGGCGTCTCCCCGAGTCCAAAACGTTGCAACTGGCAACTTGGCATGGCTGCAATAAGAAGCTGCCGTTGTCGTTGTGTATGGAACCAGTTCACTGAAAGAAATACGCTGCGATCGTATTGTTGATGTCGTAGTTTTTCGCAGAAACTTCCAGTCGCCGACCCAAAAAACGATGAATTAGCGGTATATTAACTAGAAAATCGATTTGTTTTGCGGTGAACATAAATTTGTGTTAATTTCGCAAATACGTACTCTCAATAGTTTCATAATGATCAAAATCGTGTTATGTTAACAGTCGATGGGTTGGCGGCTAATTCTTCGGCTGGTGATACGGTTATTCTTTCGATTTGGGGAATCGGTGACAATTTTGGAGACACCGATTTTACTGCGACCTATGGCGGTAACACAGCTGCCGAAGGCAACACCCAAACAACAATTTACAACCTGGCTGGTGAACCGCAACTCAGTGCCGTAGGTTCAAATCCTTTTGTTAATTTTACCTTTGTAGCTGATGGAACCGACCAGATCCGGTTTGACATTGCTGGAGCTGGTCACCTCAACGCGTTTTCTCTAGCGGTCGTATCAGTTCCCGAGCCTTCATCGGCGATTGTGTTAACGGGCGTCTTAAGCTTGCTTGGCCTTCGACGACGTAAGTAGTCAGATGACTGTTATTGTCTTTAAGATGAATTGAGAGATGGGCACCAACGTAGGTTGGTGCCCTTTTTTTTGGCCCACCTGGGTTTGTTGTGGGCCTGGCAAGATTTTAGTTGTTTTTTATTGGGCGAGTGGGTGCCATGCATCACGGCTTTGAGGGTAAGAGTATCTGCTGAGTGTTGGCATGCTTACGCGTCCGATGCTGTTTTGGGAAAGACCCGTGAGCATGTTTTTCCGAGTCTTTTTAGAATTGAACCATTTCTGATCGCGTAAACATGGCACCCGCGGTGGTCAAAGCCAAGTCGATGTTACATTGGCCAATCTACTAATGACTCTTAGCTCTTTGAATCTCCCACAAAAATTCTCGGAAGAACTCGTTTTTTATGGTGGCACTTGTTTGCTTGATCAGCCAAGGCGGTCAGTGAAACCTACCAAAGGTGCATGGCCGTTTGCAGTTCGATGCCCGTTTTTTCATGTACGGTCCGCTTGAGTTGTTCGATCAACTCAAGGACTTGGTTACTATCGGCACCTGGTTCTACAACCAAACAGTTTGGGTCGTCTTCGGCTAGTGAAACCTGCCCCACGCTCGTATCTGCAACATCCGATTGCAGGAGAATGTCAGTGGCCAGTTCGCCTCCCACGTCTTGAAAAATATACGCGGATCGGTGATTTGTTTCGTCCTGATTGGCTCGTCGCGTGATCCAAAGCTTTTGCATTGCCTTCGTTAAGTCTTCAGCCGACTCTTTTTCAAATTCAAAAGTGGCTCGCAAGATTACGAGCTCGTTCAGACTGCTTTGACGATAAGAAAACGATAGCGATTCAGCCGTCCGTTGTTCTGTTTCCCCCGTTCGCGTCAGGACTTCCGCTGACCGAACCCAGTTACCAAAATCAACCCCGTGAGCAGCGATGTTGCTGTGCAACGCTCCACCGATCGTGCCAGGCAAACCAACCATTTGTTCTGGTCCAGCAAATCCTTCCCGAACCGCAGACGAAACAAATTGCGAAAGCTTGGCACCGCCACCGGCAATCAGTCCATTGTCGGTTACCTCGATTTGGCCGAACGCAGGAGCGCCCAAGTGTAGTACGACTCCGCTAACTCCTTCCTCCGGTACCAACAAGTTCGATCCACTACCGATCAAACGGACCAAGACTTCGTTTTCATGACAAAGTTTGACGATCCCGATCAGTTCGTCTTCATTGGTCGGTTCAGCAAAGTACTGGGCATTACCGCCGATATTCAAACGAGTGTACGGCGCGAGATTTTCATTTTCGCGAACGATATGAGCGAAGTTATCGAACAGTGACACGGGTTCTTCCTAGAGTCAATTCAAACACAAATTCAAAGCCGATATTTTAACCGTCCAGTCCGCTCGGAACAGGGGGCGGTATATTGAACTTGAAGACACAGCCAAACCTATTGGGCTGAAAAATGGGGTGCACTGTGAAGTCTATGAAACCCACACTAGACGTTTCAAGCAATATTTCGATTCGTTCTATAATGCAGACGTGTTTTGACTTAGAATCACTGGCCTGTCTTTGATGATCCCTCAAACGTTTCAGCCTCACATCTTTCTGCAGCAACGAATTCATACGATATGGTGCAGGAACAAAACTCAAATCCCGACGACATGCCGATGTCTGCGGCTCCGCCTAAAGCCGCAATCTCGTTTATTCTGCTGACTCTGTTTATCGACATCCTCGGCATCGGGATCATTATCCCAGTATTGCCTGAACTCGTAAAAAGCTTCATCGAAAGTGATGCTCAGCTGGTGGTCGGCAAATCCGCCGAAGAACTGAAGTCGATCGTTGATTCGTCCGCAGGCTGGTACATCGGTTGGATTGGAGCTTCCTATGCACTGATGCAATTTCTATTCGCACCAATCTTAGGTGCCCTGTCGGATCGCTACGGTCGGCGGCCAATCATTCTAGGGTCACTGTTGGTATTGGGGATCGATTTTTTGGTGATGGGGTTGGCGCCAAGTATTGCTTGGCTGTTTGCCGGGCGAATCCTTGCCGGGGTGATGGGTGGAAGTTTCTCCGCCGCCAACGCTTACATCGCCGATATTTCAACACCGGAAAATCGAGCCAAAAACTTTGGGCTGGTCGGGATGATGTTTGGGCTCGGCTTTATCTTCGGCCCGGCGTTGGGCGGCGTGTTGGGGGGCGTGCACGTAAAACTTCCGTTCTTTGTTTCGGCTGGGCTTGCGCTCGCGAACTGGTTGTATGGTTTCTTGGTTTTGCCTGAGTCCCTGCCTAAAGAAAAACGAAGCAGCTTTTCTATCAAAAAAGCGAATCCATTCGGCTCGATCAGACGCTTGCGAGCCTACCCACTGGTGGCCGGTTTGGCGGTCGTGTTCCTGTGCCTTTCGTTTGCTCAACGAGGACTGGAGAACGTATGGGTATTGTACACCGCCTATCGATACGACTGGAGTGAAATGAGCAACGGCTTGGTGTTGGGATTGGTCGGCATCATGGCAGTGATTGTGCAAGGCGGGTTGGTGCGGCCGATCATTGCAAGAATTGGCGAACGCAAAGCGATCATTTTAGGCACGACGGTTTCAGCGATAGCGTTTCTCGGTTACGGCCTAGCTCCAGCGGGTTGGATGATTTTAGTGGTGATTGTTTTTGGCGCGTTGGGCGGGATCACGGGGCCAGCGATCCAAAGCTTGGTTGCATCTCAAGTCGATTCTTCCGAACAAGGCAAGGTCCAAGGTGCATTGACCTCGCTAATGAGTCTCACCAACATTTTCGCTCCCGTGTTCTTCACGACGGGGTTGTTCAGTTATTTCACGTCCGACCGTGCTGCTTTTCCTCTACCCGGAGCACCACTGATCGTCGGTGCGATGTGCATTTTCGCTGGGATGCTGGTTGCAGTTTTTGTGTTCCGAAAATTCCCTTCTGTAGATGACTGATTAGTCGTTTGTTCGCTGTCAGAAGTTGGGGTTCAGGTGGTAAGTAAAAATCTCACGCAGAGGCGCAAAGGCGCAGAGATTTGAGACCGAAGTGGGTGACGCTCACGAAAATGATTAGTGAGGATTAGGACACTCCTCCGTGAACGCCACCGGATTGAATCGTCGAAG
>CAZHCH010000108.1:0-10656 GCA_964530985.1 uncultured Pirellulaceae bacterium
GGATGTAGTCGCGAACGCCAGTGCCATCAGGAGTTTCGTAGTCGCCACCAAAAACACCAAGCTGATCGAGCTTGCCAACGGCGACTTGTGAAACGTACGGTAACAAATTATTAGGAATACCGTTTGGGTCTTCACCGATCTGACCAGACTCATGAGCGCCGACTGGATTGAAGTACCGCAACAACGCGACGTTGGAATCTGGATTAGCGGCTTGCCAATCGCGAAGCACGAACTCCAACATCAATTTGGTACGACCGTAAGGGTTGGTAACTTCATGAATCAATGTCGGTGACTCTTCCGTCAACGGCAATGACTTAGGCAATCCATACACCGTGGCACTTGAACTGAAAACGAAATTTTTGACACCCGCCACTTGCATTGCGTGACAAAGATTAACTGTCCCCGTTATGTTGTTGTGGTAGTAATTGAGCGGCTGTGCCACACTTTCGCCAACCGCTTTTAAAGCAGCGAAGTGAATCACGGAATCAAATTTCGCGCTGGAAAAAAGCCGCTCGAGCGCACTAGCATCAAGTATGTCACCTTCGACAAAAACAATTTCGCGTTGAGTCAAATCAGCTACTCGCCGAAGTGACTCTTCAGAACTATTGCTAAGGTTGTCGAACACCGTCACTGAATGTCCGGCGTTCAGAAGTTCAACACAGGTGTGGCTACCAATGTATCCAGCGCCCCCGGTAACCAGTACGTTCATTTCGATTCCTATTCGACTTCTAGAGCGATACAACCAACTAACGGCTGGTTATTGAGTTGCAATCGGTCGGCTGCGAATTTTGCATGGGCGTGGCTTACTTGATTCAGATCAACCAACAAGTAAATTCCGTCCGCTGCACTGCAGAACGACTTTGAAATTGGGCCGTCATTAAGTCCGGCTGAGACACAGATATATTGGTAGACTTGTTTTGCGCTATCAAGAAATTCAAAGGTTCTGCTACGCAACGTCTTCGCGGTGTTTACATTTCCATACGGAAGAAAGTCAAGTCCGTCGACTGGTCCAGTTTGCAGCAAATCCCTCCACGGCCTTTGTTTACAGACCACGTTGCCAATCCCTTCTGTCTCTGAACACTTCAGGTCAGCTGACAGACCCTGGGACTTTGTGTTTGAATCCACCAACAGAACGGGGCCGAATTTTCGTTGGGCGAGACGTTGAGCGACGTCAGCGGAGACTTGGTCTGTTTCGGCGTCGGTTTTACAACCCACAAAAACGATTGAAATTGATTGTTCAATCGGAAATCTTTCCTGAATTGAGTCGATCATTCGATCAACTTTCATTGTCCGAAGATTCAAAGACCTATTTTTTAGCTTTTGAAGATCCGAACGGGATGCAGGTCCAACAGTTGACGGTAATTCACAATAACCGCGCAATGGATCATCTTCGCGGCCGCCATCATTAATCACCGGCCGTAAACCGACGGAACCACCTACCGAGCTGTCGCGAAAATCGGCTTGATTGCCGGAATCGATACGACGAATATCCGGGATCTTAACCCGCACCGTGTTTAAGTTCCGCAAGACATTAAATTGACCCGCTGGAGTTGAAGAATCGTTCATAGAGCTTTAACTGAAGTGTACGGTTTAAAACTACTTTTTGTTATCATCGGTCTGATTTCTCAGCCGATCAAACAGTTTTTCGTAGTCCATTCGAGCAGCATTTCCTGAGGAGATTGGAGAGTCAGTCATCGGAAACGTTTTCGGTTCATTCTTTTTGTCGATTGGTTTCGTATTAGGATTGACGACTAACATTTCAGAATCGTCTTGACGGGTGGGCTCTTCAGTGTTTGACTCAATGATTGGCACAGATGCTGGTATCTGTTCAATAGACTGATTAGATTCGTTGACAAATTGTTGTTGTTGACGAATGTCACTCAAAATTTGCTGTTCTTGATTCAGTTCAGTTGGTTCACGCGGTCTTTTTTGAAGGCGAGCTAAAATTTCATCAGCTTGGCGCGAAATTTCATCCGTTATAGCATTACTGTCCTTAGATGAAATCGGATCAGGATCTTGACTCGCATCCATTGGCGTTTCAGCAACAACTGGAACGTCAGAAATGAGATCTTTCTGTGACGTTGACGGGTCACTCGGTGGCTCCGCTGGCGGATCCTGTGAGGCCTGTGGTTGGTACAACGATTCAGGTTGTTGTGATACCTCTGGCGATGTCACCGTTTCGGGTGCGCTCGTTGGTAAAATTGAAAACCCTCTAGTTTTAACAGCCGAGTCCTGACCGCCATCGTGTAAATTCTCCCCTTCAGGCGGGGTGACGCTCGGTTTCGGATCGGCAAATTGCATGTCGGCGGCTAAATCCTCCAAATTGGCTTCGTTGTCGCTAGATTCGGTTGTTGCTTCGAATTGGACAACGTCCGCAGGATCGGCCGGATTCGACTGGCTCGCAGTTGGGTGTACAACCTGAGGATTCTGAACGATCTGTTCTGGAGACGGGTTGTGCACTGGCTGCAGATGGGTGAGATCTGCCGAAGTCAATTTCAACGCGTTTTGATTGTGTGCACTGCTCTCCCTAGTAATTTGGTCGGGGACCATTGTTTCTGACGCAAACGATTCTTTAAATGGATCTTCTGCCGAAGCACTATCTTGGCTTGGATTTTCAGGATCGATTGACGCAACCTCGCCCGCCAAATTTTGATTCTGATTTTCGATTTCAAGCGGGACATCCGTTTGCGCTGCGCTTCCCTCGGCAGAATCTTGATTCACCTCTGCTTCAACCGGAAATTCCACGACCGATTCGAGCGGCTGAGTTGCAGGTACGAAGCTATTTTGGTCAGCAGGCGGAAGAGCGGGAACGAAACCCAGACCAGGTGCTTCAGCTTCTGACTCGACTGGATTATTTTGTGGTGCCAAAATTGGTGTATCACCAACTGGATCTCCCTGGCTAGATTGATCATCGTGACCGACTACATCACTCAATGCTGACTGCGCTACGTTTGCAGCGTCATCTGGGACAGAGGTACGATCAACGTTTAAATTTTCCGTCTCAGCCAACACACCTGAAGCAATTGCTGCGGATGAAACAGCACCTACAATTGATGTTGAATCGGTTGATTGATTTGGTGCGACTTGATTAGAAATATCTGGCTGAACCGCTTCTAGCTCCGCGGGATTTTGCTCATCAGCAACTGGGCTGCTGGATTGAACCGGGTCACCAAAAACAGCGTTAAGCTCTTGCTCCATTGCCAAACGTTCAGCTTCAGCGTCTGAGTCTTCTTGCGGAGCACCAGCCACTTGAGCAGCATTGGCGGCGTCTTGCATTGCTTGCAGGCTATCTAGGTCGATCCCAAGTTGGTCGCCAGTTTCGGAAGTAGAAGGCGGTACAGAATGTTCAGCTACCAAATCCGGTTCGGGCATTATTCCAGGTTCCGGTTCAGGAGGTATTTGGTTCTGAGGTGGAATGTCTGATACGGTTTCCGCAGGAACAGGTGAGTTTTCGAAATCATAAACGGTCGCGTTCGAAGGCTCTTGCGTGTCTTCATCGAGCTGTCCAAATTCAATCACAGTCCAATCGCTTTGTTGATCTGTATTGTCGACTGTAGATGTATCTAGAGTAGATTTAGCTCCACTTCTCATTGGTAACGATTGAACGTCATTCCATGCTTCTTCAATCAAGCCCGCTGAAACAATTGTCTCACCCCGTGTTGCTGCCAAAATCAACACGAAGTCACAGACTTGATTAATCAGTCGAGGACAGCCGTCAGTTAACTCGTGCAGCTTGGCTGCCGTTTCGACCGGAAACATTGTTTGACCGTTTCCGCCCACACGGTCAATGTGTTCAGCAACGTAAGCGGAAGTTTCGTCTCGGCTAAGGTTGCTTAAGAAAACTCGGGATGCAATTCGTTGGCTGAAAGAGGCAAGAGTTGGATCAGTCAATCGTTCATCGAGCGATTTAGTTCCAGCCAATACCAAACGCACTTGTGGCGAGCCTTCGACAACGATGTTGGTCAACACTCGCATTTCCTCGAAAATATCGGAAGTCAACGCTTCGGCGTCGTCAACCAGTAGTAGCATACCTTCCGGCGATTCTTCTGTTGGATTTGCGGACTCGATTACAGCAAATCGAAGTTCCGTTTCACTATCGAAGTTAAAAGGTTTACCGAGCTGAAAAAGGATATTTTGCAAAAAGTCCTTCCGGCTACTGACTCGAGCACAATCAATAGTCACTATCTGAAACATTGACTGATGTTCAACCGAAAGCATTGCCAGCAGCAGCGACTTTCCTGTGCCCACGTCGCCAATCGCAATTACTGGCCCTGACCCTCGTTGGATACATATTGCAGCCTGACCGATAGCTTGCTTCATGGCAGCCGCAGGGAAATAGTGCTTAACGTATGGCGTGTTGGTAAAAGGTCGTGCGTTGAAGTTGAACACTTGTTCGTACATCGCTAAGTCCTGGACTAAGGCGGGTTATAGGTTCTAAAGTCTTATGTCTGAGTAAACTCAGGCTTACTTATGAGTGACCGGTGAATACTGCGAAGATTTTCGCCAGACCATCAAATGGATTCTGAAAAAATGACATACGGATCGAGCTATCAAGTATCACAAATCCAATCACAACAACAGTCACAACGACGAGAAACATTTTGGAAGCAACCATTATTGACTTTGCAAGCGTAGAAGTAATGCCTCCACTTGCATTAGTTTGGTTTGTCTCCGCAACCGTTGGTAACACTGCAACCACTGGAATACCCAATGACTGAGAAAGTTCTTGTACACTAGTAGAAGGAATGGAAACGGAATGAAACACCGCTACCAAACCAGTAACGACCCCAGCCAGCATTATCATTCCGACTATCGCCAACCTATCCGGTGTGGCGTTGATGGCTTCTGACCGAATTGAGTTGACTTTTAGCACACTAAATGTCGCGTCGTTTAAATCAGGAGAAGTCGCTTGTGTTTTTATTTCATCTAGGACGCTGAGTAATGAGTTGGCATCGATCGAGTTTATATGATTTCCAGAAGTGTTTGGTAATTCTGAAGGCATGCTGTCAGACGAAATACGCCTAGCGGAAGCAAAAGCATAGGGATTTTTCGACTCAATCGACGCTTGATCGTGGGTGGCACCACGGGTTCGAATCTCACCAAGGTCTGCTTGAATTTGATTGGCTAACCAAATTGCGCGGTCAAATTTTTGGATATCTAATTTGCTGTCAAAAACAACACCGTTGTCCATACTTAGAATTAGGTTGTCGATCGATGTCGCCACTTGTTGCGCGACCAATTGCAAGAATCTAATCTGATCTGGTTCGCCTTCGCAGACATATTCAATAAGTAGCTGTCCGCAATCTGGCTGAAAAGTAAAGCCTAAACCAATGTTTTCACTAATGGTTTCGTGATCAAAATATTCGATGGCACTTGAGACTATTTCGCCAGTTCGTTTTGTCTGCCAGATTAGAGACTCAAAGTTTTGGCCCGACAGTTGCGAAGAAACTTGATTGCCAACAACACGCTTAAAATTCTCAATTTCGGTCTGAGAAAGCGAATCAACATTATGCGGCAAGCAGAAATCCACCGACGCCGTGGCGCGAACACCCGGAGAATTTGCTGGCCACTGCAAAGCAACGAGTAGAAACGTAGCAACGAATACACCAAGAAACGGAAATATTCTATTCCGCCAAATGGCTACCGAGGAAGTAAATTGTCGTTGTTTTTGAGAAGGCATAACACCACTATCGGTACATTTAAGTCGAAGTACGCTCTATCTCTAATTCGACTTAACAACCACCCGTCTTGAGGTAGCCTGTAACGATTATCGGGAATATTCCGTGCTAGCAGATCAAAACTGGGGGATTTCTTAACCTGCGGCCCAGTGATTCTCAACCGTTATGTATCTATAGCTGAAAAGAGCGACACATCGGTGGCTGTAAAACGCCCGTCTCTTTTACTTCCGCAAGGCATTAGGACCGGCAATCTCTTGGATCGCTTTGAGCATCTCCGGTTTAATCTCATCACTGGCTCCTACGTTGACGAATGCAATCTCACCTTTTTGGTCAACAATGACCGTAGATGGAATGGCTTCGACATTGAAAAGTTTTGCGACGTCACCGTTGTCTAGCCCGACAGTCATCCTCCATTGCTTCTGATCAATATAATCTTTGACTAACTCGGAAGCCTCACGTTCATTGACCGCAACGAAGACAACTTTATCGGGATCAAACGAATTGGTCGCTACGATCATGTGGGGGAGTGAGCGAATACACGGACCACACCAAGTCGCCCAAAATTCTAGGACGACAACCTTGCCTTTTTGCTCCGACAGCACGAAATCGGAACCATCCAATAGTTTCATTGAAAAGTCCTCGGCCTTGCTTCCCACCAACTTGGAAGTTTTTCCAAACTCGTCCCCGTCTTCTGGGCGGCCGAAGTCAGGCTTACGAGCAGGGATGGCTACCCAATCGGCGTAGGCGACATCGGTTGCCTTTGAAGCGAAATCTCCAAATCGGAATTCGAGGATTTCCTCCATCGGAATACTGCACTGACCTAATAAGTTGGAAACACCGTTAAACGTATCGTCCGTTACCGATTTTGCGTTAAGCGTAAGTCGTTTCCCACCTCGCAAGACCACTTGAACAGTTTGCTCTTGTATCGCTTTGATGTTGTTTTCAGCTACTCCAACGATCGATTGCGATTCCGCATCAGGCGCTTCGCGTAACCAGACGATACTGGAAACGAGGTCTCGTTCAAACGTGAAATCATCTCGCAAAGATTGGAACTTGATTTGATTCTGATCCAAACTTGATAATTCTCCACGCAGGAAGTCTTGGTTTCGGGCACAAAGGATATGCGTGGGTGGATTGTCTTTGCGCAGTCGGGGAATTGTCAAAAGCCGTTCTAGTTTATCCAATTCTACCAAAACAGGACTGGAGATCATGTTTGACCTGTCCACCATCAGGTCTTTGATTGCAAGTTGCGGCACGTTGCGGATTTTTTTGGTATCAATATTAATTGCCACGGCAGTGCCTTTGGCAAGTGTTGTGTCAACCACTATCTGATGCATTTTCCGTCCATCGATAAACACGGCTAACGTCTTGCCATCAAAATGCATTTCGACTTCGACTTTGTAATCACTCGCAAAGATACTCGGTCGACTGCCAACACGACGGTTATCCAACGTGGTAACCGAGACCCGCTTGTTGGTCAGGACAATCGCGGCCCCGATGCCTTTTTCATGGCTGACTTTGGGCGAACTCGCGAACTGGTGAATCTTCACAATGCTAGAGGTACCACTACTCCATTCTAAGTTAAACTTAAGCGAACCCAATGTTGCCAACGACTTGTGTCCGAACGCTGCAGAACCATGGATTACTATCTCGTTAGGTCCCATGATTTCGAAACTCCGATCGATGGAATTGTTTTCGTCCTCTTTAGCTCCTTCGTCTTCGGCATTAACTTTGTTTGAATTGACTAGCGTCGGGAAATACCAACCGGGATCGATAAACGGCACAGGGCCAGAGTCGTCGGCGCGGGCAAAGTCGATCGCTTTGATTTCCGATTGCGAAATTACGCCATTATCAACAAAGGATTCGAACAGAATTTTATCTTTAGCGATCGAATCGACGCGGCAGGGAATGATATCTTTGTTATTCAGATAAATTGTGTCTGGCCATGTGATTGCACTCGCCTCGAGCTCTTGAAAATCTTTTTCTTCGGACAGCATGACTCTGCAATTTCCGTTAGCTAACGGCAGTCCCTCCTCGCAGCCAACCGGTTGCCAGCGGAGTACATCATGTTGTTTGCCAGATCCCGCTGTGATTTGCCCAAACAACATCCCGTATTCAGAAAACAAACGGTCTTTGCCTTCCACTTTGAATTTTGGACTCTGTTCTGAGTTATTCTGAAACCGAACTATAGAAGCCCCGAGCAAGTCGGATTCAACAGGCTTGTCAGTGAAGTTTGTTTTCAAGCTAAGTTTATTGTCGGCGACCCCAACCAATTTTCCGTTGATGATTGAACCGTCAAGGAATTGAAGCAGGATGTTGTCTTCGTCAGACTTGGAAAGAGTTTCCAAATTCAAAATGGCCGAGCGGAATGTATTGGCTGGAACAAGTTTCTTTTCAGCTTGGGTTTCCGCTTTACCCTCCTCCTTATTGGGTGGATCTTTTTTTGAGTTGTTTGCTACGGTCCAATTCTTGCCATCGAATCCAACCAATTCACCATAGGCCGACAAGCCATCAGTTACTTGGACGCCAGATTTTAATGTGTCGTATGTGGCACCTATTTTGTTTATCCGCAAAGCTTCGATCTGCAAGTCACCGTTTTTATCGGCGATATAGATTCCATCGTTGATCCCTACTAGCCCGGAAGAGAGTTCGGTGCTGCAAAGTTCTTTTCCTTGTTCATCGCGAATAGTGACAACGTTCGCTTTTCGATTCCACTGAATTAGTAAGGCTAGCCGTTTTGTTTTTGAATCAATTGAGTCGTAGATAACGGAAAAATCTTCTTTATGATTCAAAACAAGCGCGTCTTGCCAGGTCGCAATGTGAGGCATCTGAGTGACAAATTTGGTAGCATCGGGCGCACCAAGACCGAGCCGGAAATTCAGTTTTTTTTCCCATCTCAGTGCTACCTCGATTTGAAACGATTCAGGGAATTCCGTTTCGTATTGAAGGTCGATACTACGTCGAGTGCTTTTCAATTCGCCGAGGTCTGTAACTTTCCATTGGTTCTTTGTATTGGATAGTGATGTCCAACCTTCAAGGTCAGAAATGTCCATGAAAACCAATCCTGAATTATCGAGATCCACGATCCGAGAGATTTTGTCCAGCCCAATGGTGATCTCACCATGACGCTGCGAACTTAGGACCAAACTTCCGTTTTCAATGCGTGTTACGTTTCCAAATAGTTTGTCTCCACTCGTTGTGCGAATCAGGTATTTTTCTTTAGTGGTTCGCTGTGTTATATCTCGTGGGAATCGAATGTTGTTAAGGGCAGAAGAATCAATTTTCAGATCGCCACGAAATAGCTCGGAATTCCAATACAGCCTCGAATCGGTTCCCTTCTTCAATCTGCCTGACAAAACATTTCCATTGTTCCACGTGATCAAAGGCGTGGTGTCGAGCGATTTGAAAATTTGTTTGGGAGGTTTGGTTTCGACCGCTTTCTTTGTGAGCTTCGGATTTTTGACACGTTGTGCGTTTGCCGGAACGACGAAAAGTGCACAACTGGCCACCAGTAAAACGGCGACTATCGCAGCCTGGGTTGAAACGTTGGCGAGAACGATCAGAGATCCGAAAGTTGAGGTTCGATTTTTTCGCATGGTACTGATCATCGTTCGTAAATGGGTAAAAAGCGATAGTTGAGCGCTAAAGCCAAAAGCGACATCGAGGTCGAATAGGCTGGACCGTGTTGTTTGGGTTTGATCGATCCATCTTCGAGTTGAGCGTTACGTATTAGCTCGATCGTGTCTTCATTCCATTTTTCCCACAACGCGTAGTTTGACTGAAACAAAGCTTGCGCCTGATAGTATCGCATGTAAAAAGGCCACTTCGTTGCTGACGAGAAATTAGTGCTGACATACTTTTTCACCGCCTCGTATTCTTTCCATTCGGTGCGTTTCGCGATGGCATAGACCAAGCAGGCAATGGAGGATCTCGCCTGCGGTTCGCTCAGCCCTCGCATATTGCTATAGCCAACTTCACCTGATTCCGTGGTCATGGATCTCATGTAACCGAGTGCTTTGTCGATCGATTCGTCGGGTACTTCGATGCCCGCGTTTCGCGCGGCCAATAATCCCATCAGAACAGCCCCACAAACCGATGTGTCCGCATTGCGTTGGGTCGGAGAATAACGCCAAGCGTCAAAGGAATTCTTTTTCTGTGAGGTAACTGCTAGGCGTACAGCCAGCTCCAAAGCTTCGCCGACCGTACGAGTTTTCTCGCTCTTTTCTTCATCCACCCAAAGTTGTTCGTCGTCAACGGCCCCGTAAGCTTCTGCAAGCGCTAACATCGCGAACCCGTGGGAGTACATGTTTCCAGGAATGTAACCGGTATCTGCGTTTTGCGTGCGGATAATGTGCTGCAGTGCTTTTCGAATGTTGCTGGCGTACTTGCCAAAGTTCGGATCTTCGCCGGTGGAAAGAAACGCCATGACACACAACCCGCAAACACCCTCTGTCGTTGCGGATAAGCGCTCGCCCCAACTCCCATCCTCGTTTTGCGAAGAGGCGAGGAATACAGTGCCCTTTTCATAGATCTTTCGGACCACCGGTGGTATGCCAGTCCCCTCGCGTACATCGAGTATACCAATTTGGGCTTGGCAGATTCCAGTAAATCCGACGGCCAAAACGATTGCAATCAAGGGTACTTTGAAAAGACTGTTCATGATTTTGATTGTTTGCACAGCAATTACCTTTTTTTCTCAAGAGCCTCGAAGTACTTGTCCATCCCGTAGCGAAACTCTTCCGAGACATTTTCGCTCGTTTTTCCCGTCGCTTGGTCTACCGAACGTTCTGCAACGACAGCGTTTTCCTCTTTGGATTCCCCAAACAAGCGAAGCAATGAAAGACTTTGGGCTGCACCATCTCGCTCGCCTTCACCCGCAGTCATTCCCCTCATGTCCGTATTAGCATCAGGGGGGGCTGCTTGAGGAGGGCCAGCACCATCTGCAGGTGGAGAGGGTGGCGGGGGATCTGAAGGAGGA
>CAZHCH010000109.1:0-10558 GCA_964530985.1 uncultured Pirellulaceae bacterium
TCTGATAAAATCAAATGTCAAACAACCAATGCATTATCCGTGCCGAACACTATTGCTCGGCATCCTCTTTATGACTAGGATATAGTTCCAACTCATTCAGTATTCGAGGAGCATCAAGTGAACCTTTTAAAAATCCGCCGAGCATTTACGCTTGTCGAATTGCTTGTCGTGATCGCGATTATTGGAATCTTGATCGCCATGCTGTTGCCAGCGGTACAAGCAATTCGTGAAGCCGCTCGCCGAACTGAATGCCAAAACAATTTGAAACAGCTTGGCCTAGCGGCTTTAAATTACGAGGCAGCTCTGATGGAATTTCCCCCAGGTGTTGTCGACAACGATGACAATCTACAAGACGCCTTGCATACGGGCTGGATCTTCATGCTGCCCTACCTCGAACAAAGCAATATTGCTGACCAGTACGACATGGACAGCAGCTGGAAGTCGGCGACCAATCTTCCTCTAGCCCAGATATCTATCGCAGCGTTGAACTGCCCCTCTAATTCAACTCCCTTCAGTCAAACAGGCGATATCGAAGGAACCAAGTGCGACTATGCACTCAGCAAAGGACCAACGGCAGCTTTGTTTGCTAGTAGCCCTGAAGGCATGTTTGGAATCAATCAACAAGTCAGGATGGAATTCGTCACCGACGGAACATCAAACACTTTTTTAATCGGCGAGGCGCTCAGCAACGATAAGACTCCTGCTGATTCGACCTGAGATGGCTGAGTTGACGTACGTCTTGGCCAGGTCTGGTCGGCAGCTGATTTTGATGGTTTTGATGTTTCGAACTTCGACGGCGGTCGAGGAAGTTGTATGGCAGTGACGGCACAGTTTGTTGGCGAAGACGGAATTTGGAACACCAACGACGACGTCTACAACGCTGACTTGAACGCTACCCCCGCGATAATTTCTTTTGATTCGAGCCCCGTTACTGGGCAACGCGGCAGTCGTGATCTGGTGAGAGGTTTTCTATCGATACATTCCGGTGGTGCTAATTTTGTATACGCTGATGGTTCGACTCATTTCTATAGCCAAGACGCCGATCGCGAGAGCTACATCAACCGAAGTAGCATCCAAAGTGGCCGCGTACAAACCGAATAAACTGGCTGGCTACAACCTGATTGCCACTTCGTGACTTTAGCCGGAAGCCCTGAGAAACTGCGGGCACGCCTGTGAGCCGTTCGCGCTAGCGTCGGGCATTAACAGAATGCCGCTTGGCCTAGCACCCCCGGGCCAAAGGCCTGACAGCGACGCCCGACACTAGCGCGTTCGGCTCAGAGCGCCACTGGCAGCACCGGCTGGGTGGCGATAAAATCGCGGGAAAATCAAACCGTATTTCCCGAGTGCTCGCGTGCCAAACTCCATCGTCAAAATCCAAAATCTCGCCATCGGTGCTTCTCAGCCACTGGCCATCATCGCCGGTCCCTGCGTGATTCAGGACCGAGATATCACGATGAAAATCGCGGAAAAACTGGTATCCATCGCCCAAAGCCTGAATCTAGCAGTAATTTTTAAAGCTTCGTTTGATAAAGCGAACCGAACGAGTTTGGATTCGTACCGAGGGGTAGGGATTGACGATGGCTTGAAAGTACTGGACGAGATCCGTCAGCAATTTCAGATCCCAGTAACGACCGACATCCATATGCCTGACCAAGCGGCTCCCGTCGCTCAAGTCTGTGACTTATTGCAAATCCCAGCCTTTTTGGCCCGGCAAACCGACTTGTTGGTGGCTGCGGCCAATACTGGTAAAGCCGTCAACGTTAAAAAAGGTCAATTCATGGCTCCATGGGACATGGCCCATGTTGTTGGTAAACTAGAAGGCTCGGGATGCAACGACGTGTTGCTAACCGAACGAGGCACGTTTTTTGGTTACGGCCAATTGGTCAATGACATGAAAGCACTGCCTCAGATGGCCGAAATTGGCTGCCCAGTCGTATTCGATGCCACGCATAGCGTACAGCAGCCGAGTGCAGCTGGCGGCAAAACCGGAGGAAATCGCGAGATGGTTCAACCGCTGGCTTGTGCTGCAGTAGCCATCGGTTGTGATGCGGTTTTTTTAGAAACCCATCCCGACCCCGACTCCTCTCCCAGTGACGGCCCTAATATGGTGCCCTTGGAGAACATGGAACCGTTGTTGAAACAATTACAAAAAATCAAAAGTGCGATCAGCTGATTTAGATAGGTAGTAAAAGTGAGTTTTTTCCCCGCAACGATAAAGTCGGTTGCCATTGCATCACTAGTTTGTTCGCTAACCCTAATGTTAGGTTGTTCGCGAGAAGACTCGTTTGTCGATTACGTCCCTACCGACATCGCTAAATCAAAAGTTGACGACCTATCACGCTCCATCAATTTTGTCAAAAGCGAAGTTCGATTTGAGCAGGCCGAATTTATCGACGGTGTTACCAACGGCCTCAATCGATGGGTCAGCTACTCCAAAGAATACTTAGCAGACACCTCGTGGAACGCAGATGCAACGTTCGCGCCACTAGTCGAACAGTATTCAGAACTACCGGTTTCTGAACGCCTGGGTGAGCTGAACTTCTTGAATACCGACTCTTACTACCTACAACAAAGTTACTGGATTTCTCTTGTCAGCAACCGCATGGCAGCAAGCCAGCGCTACCAACCATTCGAATTGTATCGTCTGGCTGCTGATGACATGGACGTGAGCGAATTCGATAAACCCGTTGACGAAATTTTCAAAAAACTAAACGGTCTCTCCGACGAACAAGCACAACACCTTGCCAATTCAGTGAAGATCTTTGATTGGATCTGCCGGAATATTAATCTCGAATCCGACGCCCCACTAGACGATTCGGAAATCGAAGATGTCGCGTTAAACCCAGACGAAGAAGGAGCTGCAGCAGGTGTGCCCGGGTTGGGCTACCAACGATACCCTTGGCAAACCATGCTCTACGGCCGCGGTGATTATGTTGAGCGGGCCAAGTTGATGATACTGATGTTGAATCAACTAGGAATTGACTCAGTGATGCTCGCCACCGGTGAATCGGCCAAACCATGGGCAGTGGCGGTACAGATTGACGATGACTACTACTTATTCGACACGAAACTTGGATTGCCCATTCCTGGAAAAAAACTTGGTTCGATCGCCACACTGGCCGTGCTCCAGGAAACTCCTGAACTCCTAGCGGAGTTGGACCTGTCAACCGATGAATCACTTGCCGACAATACAAAATACTGGCTCCGCCCTGATGGCTTGAAATCATTGACCGCGTTGTTGTATGCTTCGCCTGATTCCGTTTCGAAACGCATGAAGGCCTTACAAAGCGACTTGGACATTGAGATCCGAAAGTGGAATTCTAAAGCAGCAAAACAGTCGAATCCCGACGACATAGCCGCCTTACAACATGACCGGATACTAGTTTCGTACAGTATGGATCAAGCGAAAGAACGTTTGCAAAAAATCGATGGCGTTGCTTTCGAGCCTTGGGATATCGCCTTCAAAACTCATCAATACCGCAATGTGATCCGCACTGCAGTAAAACGAGACTCCAGTGAAGACAAAGCCCGACTCGGTTGG
The DNA here is from genome assembly GCA_964530985.1 of uncultured Pirellulaceae bacterium. GTDB lineage: Bacteria > Planctomycetota > Planctomycetia > Pirellulales > Pirellulaceae > Mariniblastus. The sequence goes on from CAZHCH010000109.1 coordinate 3,542, forward strand.
TTCTACCGAACCGAAGCTTACGTGAATGGCTTCCGGCCATACCGTACTGCACGCGGCCGGTTCTTCAAGGGAAAATTCAAGGTAGTCGAAGACGAACGGAGCCTGAATGCCCTGCAAGGCTGGAAAAAACAGATGTTTTCCGATGACGATATCGGCAACCTGAGCTCTGATGCCAAAATGCAGCGCTTGCATGGCATTCGTCAAGAAAACCAAAACAGTCAAGCCTTCGCAAATACACTCGCGAGCGTACAGTCACAAATGCGTTTGATCCGGATCGACGCCAAACTATTCATGGCTCAATGCTTGTTTGACAATTCCAACGAAGGCGGAATTCGCGGTTGGTTGGAAGACATGAAAGCAAATAGTTCCGACGACCCGGTCGACGACAATGGCCGCTGGAATGACGCCGTCAATTACTTGTTAGCCCGATCTTTCGAATCTCAAAAGTTGTATGACGAAGCAATCGATACTTACCAACAAGAAGACCTCAACCAATCCCATGGCAACATCCTGCGATCTCGCCTACTTAAGCAACTGATCAAGAAATACTACGAAACCGAGTAGGTCAGTTGTCGATGTTCGCCGCACTAGTAGCCCGCAGCGTTAGCAAGGAACCAAGGGTCAGCGAGAAACTAATCAACGCAGCTCATTAAACCAATAAACTCGCAAACTTGAATAAACGACTGAACCAAAACCCAAAAGAACTCCGCGCCGCCATCCGTGAATCTCGGCAAGCAGTTCCGTTACCATACGCCCGTCAAGCCGCGGCAAAATTTGTCGAATTAGTAGTTGGACTCGACTGGTACAAAAGCGCAAACCGAATTGCGGCTTACCTACCTTTCAACGGCGAGGCCGATCCGCTGCCATTGATGGACCGAGCAATTATTGACGGCAAACAGATCTTCGTTCCAGTCATCGTAGCCAAATCCGAACCTTTGAAGTTTGAAGCGTGGACTCGAGAAACAAAAGTTACCGAAAACAGCTTCCACATCCGTGAACCCGACGCTTCAGAAACTTCGATTTGCCCCACAGAATTGGATCTCGTGATCACTCCGCTAGTAGCGTTTGATGGACAGCGGAATCGACTGGGGGTCGGCGGTGGCTACTACGACCGAACCTTCGCCTTCCTCAACGATATCGCTACGGAGGACCGTCGAACCTTTCTTGTCGGACTGGGATACGAATTGCAACGAATCAAAAAAATCGATTCACAAAAACACGACGTCAGACTCGACGCAGTCGTGACCGAAACCGGCATCCTCTTCTAGGTGGCGACGGTGCTTCCAGCCGGTCTTCCGCGCCCGGACAACCAAAACCAATACACATTAAGACAAGAGAACCAGATCAGTAATTTCTTTGTGACTTTTCACAACCGCGAAAGAAACGAAATACGCGAAAACCAATCGCCTGAAATCGGTTAATCCCAAGCTACTTAAACCTCACCTCTGGCTTTCTTTTTTTTCGCGTATTTCGCGGTTGTCTATTTTTCACGAACTTCCAAAGCTGTTGTTCGATTTTTTGACTACTCAGCCGCTCCAAAACAAAACAAATGCTTCGCACCGCGAACCAAAACACGATTCCCAAACACAATCGGCGATCCAATCACGGACTCACCCAAGTCATTCGTTGACTCAAGCTCAAACTTTCCGTCGCCAACCTTAATCGTGAACACGACCCCGTCCTCCCGAGGAGCGTAAATCATCGCATCAGCCACTAACGGCGACGAATAAAACTTGCTGCGATTTTTCGGCAGCTTATCAGCCCAAATGGTTTTGCCCGTCTTCGGATCCAAACACTCAACCTCGCCTTTGTCTCGCACCATATAGATATGCTCGTCTCGGACACAAGGAGTCGGCACAAACGTACTCGCGTCCTCACGTTTCCACTGATGAGCAGTTTTAGTTTGGTCGCCTTCGCCAACCATTTTAATACCGTGCAAAATTGGTTTCCGCCTATCATTGCGACCAGACGGAACCACGATCATGTCACCGACCAAGACAGGACTGGCTACTGAAGGCCATAGTTCGACTTTCTTGACGTTAAAGCCACCACACGACCAAACTGTCTGACCATCTGAGGCATTGTGCAACGTTAAATGCTCGGCCCCCCAAACCAAAATCGACTCGACCCCTGCATGGTCAATCACCAACGGCGTCGCGTATCCCTGGTCACCCTCTTTCGGCGTTTTGTAGTTCCGCTCCACCTTCCACGCAAGTTCACCGTTCTGTTTATCAAACGCCGCCAACCACGAATCGCCCGCACAAATCCGAGCCATGATCACGTACTTTTCGGTCAATACCGGTGAAGTACCATGACTCCAAAACATGCTCGCCGTACCGTACTTCTTAACCAAATCGATTTGCCAACGAATCGAACCATCCAATTCAACCGCCGCCAACGTACCGCTTTTAAAATACGCGAACACTCCCTGGCCATCGGAAACCGGCGACGCGTTACTGCCAGAACCGTTACGATGCCTGCCCGGGCTTTCCTTGCCAAAGTTGCTCGCCCACTTTTTCACTCCCGCACCATCGACACACACAATTGTGTCTTTTCCATTGGCTGGCGCTGTCAAGTAAACCAAACCATCGACGACGATCGGAGTCGAACAACCGATTCCCGGTAACGCAATTTTCCATTGAAGCTCCTTCGGACTCAACGCTCGCGGCAGATTCGTTTGCGTTGAACTTCCATTCTGCGAAGGGCCTCGCCAGTTCAACCAATTAGTGGATACCGTTTGTGAAAACGTCGTTTGCGGAATCGCTAGTTGTAAGCCAAGCACGATGGTGGCCAACGAAATTCTTAAAATCATGATTCATTCCAATCGACAATGAAGTGACCAGTGATCCAGTCCAAAAACTCATCACAGCTTAACTACTTTTGAAAACGATTGCGAATTCACTATCGCCATTGGAAGGTTTCTTCAGACAATCGTTCAAAAGCATCGATATATTTTTCACGAGTTTTGGCAACTATTTCGGGGGGCAGTTCTGGCGGAGGGCTATTTTTGTCCCATGTTGTCGAATCCAACCACTCCCGAACGAACTGCTTATCAAACGACGGTTGATTGCGACCGGCCTCGTATTGATCCGCTGGCCAGAACCGAGAACTATCGGGAGTCATTACTTCGTCAATCAAAATTAACTCGTCTTTGTGCCAGCCCCATTCAAACTTGGTGTCGGCCAAAATAATTCCTTTTGACGCGGCGTAATCGCGGCCTTGCGCGTAGACCTTCAGACTTTTTTCTTTTAACGACTGAGCCGTTTCTAGACCAACTTCTTGGACGACCTTTTCAAACGAGACATTTTCGTCGTGTCCCTCATCCGCTTTGGTAGCTGGCGTAAAAATGGCTTCTGGAAACTTCGCACAATTCTGCAGTTCTGCCGGCAAGTCAATACCACAAACCGCACCCGTACGCTGATAGTCTCGCCACCCCGAACCAACCAAGTACCCGCGCACGACACACTCGATTGGTACCACTTTGCACTTTTTTACGACCATCGTGCGGCCTTCTAGCTCCTCTGCTGACAAACCTTCGGGCAGGTCAATATCGCTCAAATCGATGGACACCAAATGATTGGGTACGTCAAAACGTTCAAACCAAAATCGACTGATTTGAGTCAGTACCCTTCCCTTGTCTGGGATCAGCGTGGGCAAAATATAATCAAAGGCACTGATTCGGTCACTCGCGACCATCAAGTAAAATTCCCCGATATCGTAAACGTCGCGAACTTTACCTTGCCGGATAGGAACAGCCACCGCAAACCCTTTTGATTAAAAAAAGACACTAAACCTCAGCCAAAACTATACGACATGCCTTCTTTGCTCGGTAGTCCCTGTTTCAATCTGCAAATTTCTGCGACAATCTGTGGCCATGAAATGGCAGACATCGCCCAATCACTGCAGAATACTTGATTTCTAAAAATAAATTTAACACACGTCGGTTAGTCGAAGGTTATCGGAATGGGTGAATATAAGTTTCAAATTCCATCTGATTGGACGTTTGATCTTTACCACGCCAATTCGGCACACATCGTTGGGATTGACGGAATCCCATGGCCCTGCCGCCTCGCGATCTCCGACCCAGATCCCAACACACAGCAACGGATCTTGACCGTCAATCGAAACCAAGATGGTTCCGGTCGACTCTACCTGCTATACGATTTCGGAACATTGGGCGAGCATCTGATTTGCACAGGCACGCTATTGCCATCAGACGAAGACGAACCGCACGACCTATTGCTTGAGATCGCACGGGGAACTTTAAATCGAATGCGAAACCAAGTGTCGATCTGGGAAGAAGGCGGACTGATCATTGAAGACGCAACCCTACAAAAGGTCGCCGATGCAACTTCACAATTGAGCACCGCTCTGTTCGATGAAGACCAACAAGTCGCCCATCAACTTGCCCGTCAGTCGCTCGAAACAACCATCGAATCCATATACGACCTAGCAAACACATTTGCAAAACAAATATCCAAGTTTCGTCGTGAACAGGATGAGCTGCCACAATTCTGGACCGCCAATCAAACTGGATTTGCCGATCAATTTAAACCAAGCACTGAATCACCATTGACGCAACTGGCAACTGGCAAACTCGCGCTCAACGGAAATGCTGAACGTGAATCAGTCACGAAAGAACAATTTGAATCAATTGACAAAAAAGTAATCGTCGGTCCCCTATTAGACGCAGGCATCGGTGGATTCTCCGAATCGTTACTACAGCTTGATGATTTTCTAAGCCGTAAAGATCAACTGCTAAGCGACGCTCAACACGTGCTTCAATCACTGCCAAACAACGCTGTCATGTTGCGAGTCGCCAGTGGCCTCAATGGCACCGGGCACCGGCATCTTTCATATCCGCAACAACTACAAACCACCGTCGACTTATTACAATTAGTTGAAAATTCGCCCGTTGACCTACCAACGATGGTCAGTTTCGATTTTCCGTGGGCAGAACGATTGGCTGGCGCAGTAGGAGGCAGCCACCCACTGCAAATCGCAGATTCATTGCTTCGGCAAGGAATGGAGTTATCATTCTTAGGGCTCGAGATAAACTTGGACTTGTGGCCCAACGGAAGCACCGTTCGTGACCCGCTGCAGTGGATCGACCTAGTCGATATTTGGGCTCAACTAGGATTGCCGTTGGTGCTCTGCTTAAGAGCACCTTGTGGAGGAACTACAGAAACGAAAGGAATCGACACACGAAACCAAGTTCGTAGTAATCTATCGGACAAACAGCGAGTCAACTTCTTAAAAACGGTTCTGCCGATGATGGTCGCACGACCTTCGGTACACGGCATTATTTTTCAACAGTGGCAAGACTTGGACGACCCAAGGTATCCGAACTCGGGCATTGTCGATCCTGATGGAGCCCCAAAAGAAATTTTCGAAGTGCTCGAAGTGATCAACCAAGCCAGTGGCTAGCGAAGCTCCAGTCGGACGGTCTGAGCGCTTCCTAATACGCGAGATCTTTTTCCAATCAATCGGCGAGGAAAGCCATTGACGATAGAAGCGTCCAGAAATTATGATTACAGTGTCAATTTATGCGGACGTGGCGGAATTGGCAGACGCGCTAGGTTGAGGGCCTAGTGGGAGATAATCCCGTGGAAGTTCGAATCTTCTCGTCCGCACTTTGCGTTTCTTATCTCAGCAACGTGCCTTACTGACGATCTGGTAAGAGCCACCTAAAGCTCGATCCTAGCAATTGCGGCGTTTGTTTTTAGCACTGCCACAAAAAAACCCCGCAACCAACTAACGTTGGAACCGCGAGGTAATGATGTTTGAAGCTCACCTGATGGAACGCTGAACCATCAAAGTTTGTCAGTCAAGAATTTATTCTCAGCTAGCCAAGAGACTTTAAAGTTGCTGTGACAACAACAATAAGCCTCATTCGACTATAGCTCGTCGGCAACCCTTTGGAAGACGCCCTGAGCACTTTCGCCCACAGAAACAACCGCGGCTACACAAACGAGGACGATAAGGGCCAACATAATTGCATATTCGACGGCAGTTGGACCGTCTTCTTGCTTGATAAAATTGACGACAATTGATTTTAAGTAATTCATTGTGGTGTTCAACGTTTCAGAGTTAGTGTTTTTGGCGACAAGATTGTTCCCATCCGCCGAGAATTAATATGACTTTATGAAAATATAGAATTCGATTAGTGCCATACTGGTACTTAATTTGAATTCGAACAATCAAACCTCTTTCCTAGCCGGAGAAATCGATACAATTCGGACTATCAGACCAGCCTATGTATCTACTTCCGAGACACGGACACGCAATGATTCTCCACGTCGACATGGATGCGTTTTATGCGGCAATCGAACAGCGAGACAACCCAAACCTAGCCGGAAAACCTGTGGTCGTTGGTGGTTCACCAACCGGGCGAGGAGTGATTGCGGCGGCCAGCTACGAAGCAAGAAAATTTGGCCTGCATAGCGCAATGCCCAGCGCCCAAGCAATTCGGCTCTGCCCACACGCCATCTTTATCAAACCTCAAATCGAAAAATACTCAGCCGTCTCAAAACAGATCCGCGAGATCTTCAATCGCTTCACACCCGTCTTCGAACCCCTAGCACTCGACGAAGCATTCTTAGACGTCACTGGCAGCCAAAAACTGTTCGGCGACGCGCAGACAATTGGCCGGAAGATTCAAGCCGACATCGCCGAAGAGCTTCAACTGGTCGCCTCCGTTGGTGTGGCCCCCAATAAATTTCTGGCCAAACTCGCTAGTGATCTCGACAAACCAAACGGATTCATGGTTGTCCAACAGGCGAACGTCACCGAGTTTCTAGACCCACTGGACATATCCCGCGTCTGGGGCATTGGCCCAAAAACTCGAAAAACGTTCGAACTGCTCGGCGTACAACGAATCGGACAACTTAGAAAACTCCCTAAAGAAACTCTCAAACAACTGTTCGGCTTGAACGCCGACCACTTTTGGCGTCTGGCCCGAGGCATCGACACGCGACAAGTCGTGCCTGACCGAATCGCCAAAGCCGTCGGGCACGA
>CAZHCH010000110.1:0-10361 GCA_964530985.1 uncultured Pirellulaceae bacterium
ACTGATCGACGACGATCTATCGCGCCAGATGAGCGTCCTGCGCGAGATCGCTTCGTTGGGCTTGTCCGCTCGGATGGCAGAAAAGCTCAAAGTGCGCCAACCACTTTCGGGCGTCACCGTTGTCTTAAACGACAACCGAGACCAACAATGGCTCGAACAACACGACGAGCTTTTGAAAACCGAACTGAACGTTCAAGCGGTAACTTACACCGTCGACGCTGGCGAATTCGTAACTTACGTGACGGTTCCCAACTTCAAACGCCTCGGACCACGCGTTGGCAAATTGATGCCGAAACTAAAACAAGCCTTTGCTGCTGCCGACGGCGCCGCCATGTTGGCCGACTTGACGGCGAACGGTAAAACAAATTTGACCGTTGAATCCGAGACAATCGAATTGGACTCCGAGGACATCGAAGTCCGACTCAAAGCCAACGAAGGTTGGGCGGCCGCTCAAGGCAAACAAGCGGTCGTGGTTCTATCAACCGAACTGACTCCGGAACTGATCCGCAGCGGTTTTGCTCGCGAGCTCAACCGGTTTGTGCAGGACCGCCGTAAAGAACTGGACCTAGAACGCACCGATCGCATCGACGTTTGGATCAAAACCGATTCGGACGACATCAACCAAGCGATTCAAGAAAACAGCGATTACTTGAAAGGCGAAACCCTCGCCGTTTCAATCTCGCAAGCCGCTTGTGACGAATCCGGCGTTGAACCCACCGAAGTCAAAGTCGGCGACCACGAAGTAACCATCTGGATCCGCGTCGCCAAGTAACGTGACCCTCAAAGCCGTGAAGCATGGCACCCGCTCGCCTAGTCAAGCACCTGAAATACTTGGGCGAGCCACTGAAAGCTAGTAAGGACCAACCAGTTTAACGACGATCCGGAAGGCGACCGTGTTTCACGAGACCCTGTCCCAAACACCCACGCATACCGATCGTTAACGTCGACGTACCAACAATCCGCTACCCAAGACCAAGGCCAGCAAGGCTGCTGACGATGGTTCAGGAACGGCGACGTTCGAAGCTACCAGCGAGGTGACTAGAAAGTACTGGTCGCCAGAAGATGGGAAGTCGCTGATGTCCTGGTCCGCCGCACGTACCTCTAGGAAGTAGGTCCCGGGATCGAGAACGATGTTAAACAAAAACGGGTCATCACTTGTATTCCCGTCAATCGAACCCGCGATTACGTTTACATCGATGCTGTCCGCACTGTAACTGATATCATCTGAAAATGCGATTTCTGTACCCGATGAATCGAACAAAGCCAATGTCGGATCGAATTCGTTGCTACCGAACCGAAGCTCTTCGCTCAATACGTGAGAAGAAAACGTGGTTTCCCCCAACGTCGTAAAGCTGAAGACATCAACGTCGGTGGCTCCTCCATCCAAGTCGGCTTCAACGAAACTGATGTCTGCCCCCGACGAATCACCACGTTGAAAACTCAGCTCCTGAGCGGTGTCAAACGTGTTACCGGCGTCATTCTCACTACCAAGCTCCGATGCGTCAGAGAAAACCGGGTTATCCACGATCGCCGTGTTCTCACGGAATAAGCCTCCCAACTCCGACGTGACGCCACCGGCAATATCGAGAATCACTTTGGAAAAGGGAGAGAAAGTTCGATCTCCATTTTCACGTTCTGCCTCGCTCAGCCCGGTACCTCCTGTCGCAATCACGTGTTGATTCTGCAAGCCACCTGTATCGTTCAGATTATCCGGAGTGATCCCAATGGCACTGTACGTAAAATGGTGCTGCAACCCAAAAGAATGGCTCAATTCATGTGCGGCAGTACCCGCCAGCGACGTAGAAATTTCCTGAATCGATTCTTCGCGGGTATCGAATTGCGGTTCCAAAGCGAAGTTGAAATTTCCAGTTGCAACTTTGGGAACACTCGCCGGATCCCCATTGGGATTATTCAGAAAAGTTGGTGTGTAAGTATTCGTGTCCAAGTTACCAATGTCACTTTGTGCGCTGCCTAAACTACCAAACCCTACGTCCGCGTTATCGTTATCCTGACCGAAGTAAATCACTTCATGAACGCCGGCTGGCTGACTCGTGACAAAGTTGAGATTGTAATCGGCGTAAATATTATTGAGGCTATTCAGAATATTACCCTCAATCGTGGCACGTTCAGCGGCGGAAAAATCATCGGCTCCTGCCCGACCGGTGGCTTGGTTCAGTTCATCGATCCAGTCAGCCACGCCGTTGGCAGCGCCGTCGTCGCCGTTATGAAAGTCAGAAGTAAAATCCACCCAAATATCTTGAGCCGCTACAGGTAACGCCAGAAAGGATCCGACGGTAACGAAGGCCAGACAAATGACCATCAGACGCGCAGGAAAATTGTTAGCAGCAAACTTAAAACACATCGAGATCTTTCATGAAAAAGATAAGGAGTCGTTCACCGGCTCACGCAACCGACGCTCATTTACGCCCACGAATTAGCGAGTGACACGGCGGGACAAAGGAAATTCCAGTGACACATGGTCAAAGTTTAGCCGATAAAACAGGTCGATCTATGCATGAACAGCGGTGTTTCAAACATATTCAACGCAATGATGTAGAATTTCAAGGAAATGATGTTGCCTGCCACATTTTTCTGTACCGCGATTAACGCTAGGCTCTTCCGAGGATTTAATGAGTTGACAGCGTTTAGCAGTCTGGTCCCGATGTAACATCGACTTGGCTTTGAGTGCCATGTTTACGCGATCAGAAATGGATTAATTCTAGAAAGCCTCTCAAAAATACATGCTCACGGGACTTTTCCAAAACTGCATCGGACGCGTAAGCATGCGAACACTCAGTCGATACTCTTACCCTCAAAGCCGTGAAGCATGACCCACTCGACTAATAAAACGCCTGAAAATCTGCGAGATCCACAACAAGCCCAGATCGTGGAACTAGAGAAGTAGCTGCAGTTCGCTGACGCTGATTCAAAATAAATCGACTACGATGATTGATTGCTGGGGATGGTTTTCTTTTTGTCCTGTGTAGCTGGCGGAGTTTTGATAGTTGGTGGTGGCGGTTGCTTGATTCTAATTTCTAGCATACGGGAAAACTGAGCCGGCCATTGGTCCTCCTTGGTAAACCTTTCCAAACATTGTTTTTGAAATTTTCGGTCTCGATCCGCATGTAAAACAAGCAGAAAAAACTGATTGGCCGAATTGGCACCGATCACCTCAGGATCCGGAAAACCGTTTTCAGTGATCTGTTGCTTAAGCCATTTCAGATTGGATTCATCAATCTTTGCAGCTTTTTTCAAGAGCTTGATATATCGCTTTTGCTCGGTTTCACTTAGTTCCTTGCCGTTGCTTTTTTCTTGGAACTTGATGACGGCTTTTCTGGCTGACTGCTCGCGCCCGACTCGCTTATGCATTCCTTTCTGGAATCCTATCAGCGGATCCGTTTGCAACTGGTATCCGCAACAATCGCTGCCAAACACTTGCAACGTCAACGACACGAAAAAAAAGACAACGACGGAAAGTTGGGACATTGATCTGTTTCGTTTCTCAGTATGACAAACTCATTTTTACGGTCATGCCCCAACGGCGATTTCCTGGTAACTCTATTGGTCAGTGGATTCGTTTTCCGAACAATCGGCCTAGCGTTTCTTCTTTTTAGCAGCCTTGCGATCCGGGCGATAACCCTGCCCTGCCGCGTAACGACCTTGCTTCTTGCTACCCTTTTTCTTTTCACCAGCCCGAGCCCCTGAACCACCCTTACCTTGGGCGCCGTTCTCAGGTCCATCAATCTGATGCACATAGCGACCTTGAAACTGCTTGCCTGCCATCTTGCGCCGCCTAGTAATCGCTTCCTTCGGAGCCGTAGCAGGAATCAAACAATCGCAACCATTGCCAATCAACTCCTTACGCCCCACTTCCAACAACGCCTTGCGAACTTCGAAGTAATTCTCCGGTTTAAAGAACTGCATCAACGCTCGCTGAGCCTTCCGGTCCTTTAGCTTCTTCGCGATGAAAACTGGTTTCTTCGTAAACGGATCCATCTCCGTGTAGTACATGCAAGTCGCGACATCCAATGGAGCCGGAATGAAATCTTGTACTTGGTCGGGCTTGTAGCCGTTCCGTTTCAAAAACACCGCCAAGTCGATCATCGAATTCAAATCACTACCGGGGTGACTTGAGATAAAGTAAGGCACCAAGTATTGCTTCTTGCCCGTCTCTTTAGATTGCTCGCGAAAGATCTCCGAAAAGTTCTCAAAATCATCAACGCTCGGCTTTCGCATTTTGTCCAGCACCCCATCGCTGGCATGTTCAGGAGCCACTTTCAACAATCCGCCCACGTGATGCTCGGTCAACTCTTTTACATATTCCGGACTGCGACGAGCCAGATCCATACGAACGCCACTGGCGACCAACACCTTCCGAACGCCTTTGACCTCACGAGCCTCACGCATCAATTGAATCAACGGTCCATGGTCGGTACCCAACAGCTTGCAAATCTTAGGATGCACACAAGACTGCCGTCGACACTTGGCTTCAACTTCTGGCTTGCTACAGTACAGCTCGTACATGTTCGCAGTCGGCCCGCCGATGTCGCTGACCACGCCAGTGAACTTTGGATCGTCCGCCATCTGTTTGATCTCGCCGATGATCGAGTCCTTCGATCGCGACTGGATGACTCGGCCTTGATGAGCCGTGATGGAACAGAAAGTACAACCGCCAAAGCATCCACGCATAATCGTGACCGAATCCTTGATCGTCGCGAACGCTGGAATCGGCTCCTTGTAGCGAGGGTGCGGCTTGCGGGTGTAAGGTAAACCGTAAATCCCGTCCATCGCTGTTTGCGTGATCGGGAACTGCGGCGGATTCACGACGACCGTTTGTGTGCCGTGCTTTTGAATCAAACGTTGGGCGTTGTAAGGATTGGTTTCGTTGTGGATGATCTTCGTTGCTTCGGCAAACGCGTACTTGTCTTCACGAACTTCCTCAAAAGAAGGCAACTCAATCGCGTCTTCGGGAACTGGATCTTTGGCGCCGCAAACATAAGCCGCACCTCGCATGTCACGTAAATCCTTGACGCTCTCGCCCGCGTCCAAGCGTTGAGCGATTTCGACGATCGGATTTTCGCCCATGCCGTACATCACCAAGTCCGCTTTACTGTCCAGCAAGATTGATTTGCGAACGTTATCGCCCCAATAGTCGTAGTGTGCTAAGCGGCGTAATGATGCTTCCACACCACCGGCGATCACCGGCACCCCTTTGTATGCCTCGCGGGCTCGATGGCAGTACGCCAACGTTGCGCGGTCGGGGCGAACGCCAATCCGCCCGCCCGGCGAATAAGCATCGCTGTTACGAACTTTGCGATTGGCGGTGTAGTGGTTGATCATGCTGTCCATGTTGCCAGCACTGATCCCAAAGAACAGCCGCGGCCGACCAAACTCGCGCCATGCATCGCAGTTGTGCCAGTCCGGTTGCGATACGATCCCTACTCGAAAACCCGCCGCTTCCAGAGTACGCCCCAAGATCGCCATCGCAAAACTCGGATGGTCGATATAGGCATCCCCAGTCACAAAGACGACGTCCAGTTCGTCCCAGCCACGTGCCTTGGCTTCCTTCATCGACATCGGCAATGGATGATCGCCGACAGGTGTTGGTACTGCGGTGCCGTTTAAAACTTCCAGCCGCGCACAGGCTTTTTTGGCCGTGGCCAGCGGATCGACGATGGGTAAATTCATCTTGTTCTTTCAAGGTTGTTCGGCTCCAAGTCCCGCAATACATAGCGGTCGAAGGAGTCGACAATGGGAATTGCTTTTACGGCTGAACGTAAATCGTTGTACGCGTTCAAGTCGAAATTGTTGGCATACCGCCTTCGGCGGAAGTACCGGCTAAAGCTAGTACTACAAACTAAACATTGAACAAGAAATGACAGATATCACCGTCTTGTACCAAGTAGTTTTTACCTTCGACTCGAAGCTTACCGTTTTGCTTAATCGCAGCTTCGGTTTTCAGTTCGACCAGATCATCCAAAGTATACACTTCAGCTCGAATAAAACCGCGCTCAAAATCGGTATGAATCACACCCGCAGCCTGAGGAGCCGTAAAACCGCGTTTAATCGTCCAAGCCCGCACTTCTTGCTCGCCAGCTGTGAAATAACTGTCCAAACCAAGCGTTTGATAGGCTTGTCGAGCCAACACGTTCAAGGCGGGTTCGGTCAAACCAACCGCTTCAAGCATTTCCTGGCGGTCCTCGGCGTCCAATTCCGAAATCTCTGATTCGATTTTGGCACAAACGCTTACGACACTCGCCCCCACTTTTTCGGCGTACTCACGGACCTTGCCCACCAACGGGCTCTTTCCTTCCAGGTCATCCTCGGCGACATTCGCCACGTACATGATCGGCTTGGCCGTCAACAGGCCGTAGCTCTTGATCGATTTGGCCTCGATCTCGTTCAGTTCCAACTGGCGGAGAGGCTTTTCAGTTTCCAAGTGAGTCAGGCACTTAGCCAACACTTCGACCAACAGCTTCGCGTCTTTGTCGCCGCTGCGAGCCGTCTTGGCCGCTTTGGCTTGGGCGTTTTGAACGGTTTCTATGTCGGCGAGCATTAATTCGAATTCGATGGTCTCGATGTCCGCCAACGGATCAACATTGCCGCTGACGTGAATCACGTCCGCGTCTTCGAAGCAACGAACGACCTGCAAGATCGCATCGACTTGGCGGATGTGACTCAGGAACTTATTCCCCAGCCCCTCGCCTTCGCTGGCTCCTTTGACGATGCCCGCGATGTCGACCAATTTTAAAGTGGCCGGAATCACTTTCTTGGGGACAATGTACTCGGTGATCTTGTCAAGCCGAGGGTCCGGTACGCTGACGATGCCTTCGTTGGGCTCAATCGTACAAAACGGATAATTCTCACTCGCGGCTGCCTTTGATAAAGTCAACGCGTTGAACAAAGTACTCTTACCGACGTTAGGCAGTCCGACGATTCCGGCTTCCATGTCAAAAATCCAGGTTAGTTTTTACTTAAGTGATTTGAAAAAACAGGCCGCAAGCGATGCGGCCCACTTCTATTTTTTCTTTGGCTTGTAAACTTCCGTCGCAGTGCCGTAAAACACTTCCGCCGCGTTCATCATAGTTTCGCCAAGCGTCGGATGTGCATGGACGGTCTCGGTGATGTCGCGAACTGCACAGCCCATTTCGATCGCCAACGTCGCCTCGGCAACCAGCTCACCTGCACCCGGGCCAACAATCCCACAACCGAGAACTCGCTCGGACTCTGGATCGATCAACCACTTGGTTAATCCTTCTGTACGCCCCAACGCCTGAGCACGACCGCTGGCCGCCCACGGATACGTCACCACTTCGTGATTGACGTCATCCCGCTTGGCTTCTTCTTCGGTAATCCCCGCCCAAGCGATCTCTGGATCGGTGAAAACAACCGCCGGAATCGCGCGGCGATCAAACGTCGTCGCATGTCCCAAGATCACCTCAACCGCGTGTCGGCCTTCGTGATTGGCTTTATGAGCCAACATGGGTTCGCCAGCGGCGTCGCCGATCACAAACACGTTCGGGCAAGCGGTTCGTAAATCGTCGTTGTGAGCGATAAAGCCACGACCGTCAACTTCGACGCCGGGTAGGTTTTCCAAACCGATGTTCTTGGTATTAGGCCATCGACCCACTGAAACCAGCACGCGATCAAATTGCTCGCTACCGAACTTGCCGGGGCCTTCGAAGGTTACTTCGATTTTGTCTTCGCCAGCTTTGGAGACGCTGCCAACTTTTGTGTTCAAGAAAATTCGCTTGTCGAACAGCTTGTCCAGTTTCCTTGCCAGTGGTTTGACCAAATCTCGGTCGGCTCCCATCAATAAACCGTCTTGGAGTTCTACGACGCTGACTTTGGTTCCTAGGTTGGCGTAAACCGTTCCCATTTCCAAACCAATGTAGCCGCCGCCAATAACCAGCAACGTCTCCGGAATGTCAGCCAGATTAAGCGCCCCGGTTGAATCCATCACACGGTCACTGCCGATATTAAAGGCACCCGGCATGGCTGGCACACTGCCGGTAGCGATGATCGCATTGTCGAAAGTAATCTGCTTGCCGGCTGGAATCGAATCGTCATCGCCTTCAAGTGAAATCGTGTTCGCGTCGACGAACTTGGCGAACGCCTTGACCACGGTGATTTTGCGTTTTTTGGCCAAGCCACCCAAGCCGCCCGTCAAATTACTAATGACTTTATTTTTGCGATCGCGAAGCTTATCGATTTCGATCTTGGGCTCACCGAAGCTGACTCCCCAATCGGCTTTCATTTCTTCCGCTTCGGAAACGACACGCGCCACATGTAAAAGCGCCTTCGAAGGAATACAACCACGCAGCAAACACGTGCCGCCCAGCCTTCCTTCGGCTTCCACCAAAACGACATTCATCCCTTCGTCGGCCGCCAAAAAAGCTGCCGCATATCCACCAGGACCGCCACCGACCACTACAAGTTGAGTATGCATTTAATTCCTTATCCATGTTTCGCCGACGGATTGGCGGGCGAAACGCAGGTCTCTAATTAGTTTTTACGGTTCTTCCGGGGCTTAACAGCTCACCTTTTAAAACTGTTCAAAACAGTCCAGCCGTTTTAGCGATAGCCACGGATGGGATGCCCCAAAAAGGGCCACTCCCAAAACGGCTCAATTCATCGCCCTCTTGATTCTCAAAAGAACCATCATTTTGAAGGCGGCATTCTAGCAAAATCCATCCTCTTGCTAACGCCTGAATACCCTTGGTCGGGTCGGACAACGCAAAAAACGAGTGAATTTTTCGGCTGACGACCGCCAAACGCATCCTAAGCGACCCGGAAACCCGACACGCGGCCAGAAACTCCCCGGATTCTCGAAATGATCAAAAGTGAACTTGGTACAATTGATTTTGATGGTGACGTAGTCATCGTTCGGTATCGGAAGAACGCCAGATAACAATGACAGTACAGCGAACTTTTTTGCAGCCGTAACTGTCGTGATTGCTTTCCCAATTGGAAGCGTGATTATGCAACCCGAAATTATGTATCTCGAAGACAAGTCTGGTGGCATACGTGGCGATGGCCGGATCTGCCTCGTGCGGAAATCAAAAACGGGTCGAACATTGTACTACGACGACCTTGTTCTCAAGTCGCTGGAAGGATCAGGGTACAAGGCAAACTATTTCGACGAAGAAACTGGCGATGAATACTGGGTGTCTCGCCCCAAACGTGATGGCACTGACAGTCTGTACGCCGAAACGATAACGATTGATGAAAACGTTCGCGAAGCGTACTGGACTAACATTCGCAATCAGCCCGACAAAATTTCCATTGCGCAATTTCGATCACTCGGCAAATACGGCCGGAAACGACCATCGTAGATCGACAAGAAATACTGGACACGTTTCAATCGTGTTTTGTCACAGCTTATTATTTGGATTGGACTCGCCGACTAAAATGGCGGCAGCGTTTAACGCGTAGATTCTTGCTGCCAAAACAAGATCCCGCCACGATGTTTCGGGAATGAAAATCCATTGACGATGCACAAATCGATATCGAACCGATTCCCAACAATTTTTTCATCCAAAATCAAGTTCGCTTCAGCGGCCACTGAATCCAAAATCCGCCGCCGAATCTCATCTTCATTCAGTTCGCTACTGGTTTCACTTCGATAGCCATCGATCAAATCTCCAACGTTTGGGTTCCACACTCCAGCGATGGCACCATCGGGGTATTCGTAGAATCCGGCGCCCGACTTCCGTCCCAGTCGCTTGTTCTTCATCAGTTTAGGCAGGATCGGCGACAGTGAAACGCATTTGACGCCAGCTTCCCACATTGTCCGCCCGGCATACATACAAGTATCAACACCGATCACATCAATGATCTCAAACGGTCCCCCTAGGAAACCGAAGTCTCGCATCGCTGTATCAATCCGTTGAATTTCAACGCCATTCACAAACAGGTCCAGCGACGCATTCAGTAACGCCGCTAATAACCGGTTCACAACAAACCCTGGACTGTCTCGCATTGCGATCGGGATTTTTTTGATTCCTTGAACAAAGCCTACTGCCAAACATACCGTTTCCGGCGAAGTCGCAGGTCCACAAACTACCTCGACCAAGGCCATCAACTCCGGGTGGCAAAAATGAATGCCGCAAAATCGTTCCGGGTGTTTTAGGTTGGATGCTAATTTTTCAATCGGTATGGCTGACGTATTGGTTGCTACGATCGTTCGTTCAGGCACCGAAGCCTCAATTCGCTGCAATACGATTTTTTTAACGTCCAGTGTTTCCACCACCGACTCAATCACTAGATCGCAATCGGAAAACTGGTCGTAATCCTCAGCCGCACCGATTTCCTTTAACGTGATCGAAGCACAGCTTTGACCAGCACAGACATCATTCTTG
>CAZHCH010000111.1:0-10343 GCA_964530985.1 uncultured Pirellulaceae bacterium
TCGGCAACAAAATCACCATCGAACTCAACGGCGTCAAAGTCACCGACATCGAGGATTCGACGGACGCCGACGGCTTCATCGGAATTCAACACCACGGCGAAAAGGGGCAGACCTATCGGTTCCGAAACATTTTCTTGAAACGTCTCAATTGATCGAGGCGATAACTAGTGATTGAGAATTATGAAATCGATCAATTTGGTGTGATTCATCAGATTGAGTACGAACCGATAACTTACGACAACGAATACATTTCGTATTATGAACGGTTGAGTGACCGAACAATCAAGCTTGGCTACCAAAGACTTGGTTGGATCCTAGGAATGCTGGATCGGATACCTGAATCGGTACTTGAGATCGGCTACGGAACGGGGACGTTTATTGAGGCGGCGAAAATTACGGGCGTGCCAAAATGTGTTGGCTGCGACGTGGCAGACTATCCACTATCGTAAACCTACGGCGAGAACACAGGCAGGTAGTTCAATGGCATTTGCAGAATAATACAAGCCATCGCCGCGCCAAATGGGGCACCAGCTTCGCTTGAACTCCAAGATCCATCAGGCTGTTGAGTTTTAATCAATTGATTTCTAATCAGCGGGAACCACTCATCCCAGTACTTCCCGCCCGCATGCCACATCGCCTGAACCGCATAGTAGTTCGAATAAAAATAGTGCGAGCCGCTCCGTCTTGCGCCGTTGGGTTTAAACCGCATTAGATTTTTCAACGCCTTCTCCACGGATTCACCTTCGTAGATCCCAGCGCTATACAAAGAAGTCACTCCTGCGGCAGTCATTGCAAACGTTGTGTGGCCACCACGCATCGTATACCGAAAACTCCCATTCGCGTTTTGACTCTTTTGAACATATTCAATGCACAGTTTCCGAACCTTGTCGGGAACATCGATACCTGCATCGCGCGCGCCCCGCAACGCCATGATCTGGCAAACAGTAACTGAAAGATCGGCATCGCTTTTGGCTGGCCGGTAACGCCAACCACCTTGATCATTTTGAGTCCGACAAGTCAACTCGACTGCCTTACGCAACTTTTCGCCAATTTTGGAATTCTTGGTCATGCCGTAAGCTTGCGACAAAAACAACATCGCGAAACCATGGCCATACATATTCTCTCGCGCTCCTTGGTTAGTATGAGCGATATACCCGGTGTTCCGAACATGAGACAACACGTACTCGGTTGCCATATCGATCGCCTTACCGTAAGGCCCCATACCAGGTGCAAAACCGCCGCACATCAAAGCCAAACCCGCTAATGATGCCGTCGCGACTCCTGCCTGTATTCCGCCAGAAGCCATCGCTCCACGATTGCCACCGGTCTTAATCTGAGTATCGACCAAGTATTTCAAACCACGGTCGATCGCTTTCTGGCCAGCAGGTGTAATTAGCTCAGCAGGCGTTTTTTCATTCGGCGAAGCATCACGATCTAACGCCCAAAGCGACTGGCTCATTAACGTTCCAGCCAAGGGTGCCGCTCCTGCAAGCAATAGAGACCGGCTGAACGTTCGACGATTAAGGTTCGTTTGCTTCGATTGACTCATGCTCTACATCCAAAAGTAGTATCGTACACGGTTAGTTTAACGCAAAACTACACGAATGTTTGATCCGTACGCAAAGAAACCGAAAACACTGTCGATTTAACAAACCGCGCCAATCACCGCATCTACCTTCAAAAATTGCGATTTCGAACAATTTCTCAACCTTTCACAGCCAAACTGCTGCTTCGTTGTTTTCCAGAACGATTTAAACCGCACCAAGCTTTTATCCTGCAGTTTTCAAGCAAGTTAACACCAGCATCGATTTCATTATCTGCGATGACGATTGACCAACCGCCAAAACCATCGATAATCATCCGCTGAATGATAGCTGACAAACAATTCGATCGCCTACGCGGTTCGCTTTCGTAACAGTAATTCTTGTTGCGAGCCGACGCTTCGAGGAATCGAATTAACGGAACTTTTAGAACAAAAGAAATCTGATGACCATATCAACCGAAGATATCCAACAAACCGCCGTTAACACCGTCCGCACGCTGTCCATGGATGCGGTCCAAGCGGCCAACAGCGGTCATCCGGGAACACCGATGGCCTTGGCTCCAGTCGCTTACTCGATTTTCGCCAACAAACTAAACTACGATCCAGCCGATCCAAACTGGTTTGGTCGTGATCGTTTCGTATTGTCTTGCGGTCACGCCTCAATGCTGTTGTACTCGATGATCCATTTATCAGGAGTGCAAAAAACCGACGATAACGGAACTGCCACCGGCGATCCATCGATCACGTTGGACGACATCAAGAACTTCCGTCAGATGCATCGTCCGACTGCCGGCCACCCGGAGTACGGCTATGCAGACGGCATTGAAACCACCACCGGACCACTAGGGCAGGGACTTGGCAACAGTGTCGGCATGGCGATCGCCGCCAAGTGGTTGGCCGCCACTTATGATCGCCCTGGATACGATCTGTTTGGCTTTGACACCTACACGGTCTGCAGTGATGGCGACATCATGGAAGGCATCGGTTGCGAAGCGGCTTCGTTGGCCGGCCACTTGAAGCTTTCAAATCTTTGCTGGATCTACGACGATAACAAAATCACAATCGAAGGCCGGACCGACCTAGCATTTTCTGAAGACGTTGCTGGTCGCTTTGAAGCCTGTGGTTGGCAAGTCATCACGGTTGCTGATGCAAACGATTTAGAGACTCTAGACGCCGCCTACACACGGTTCAAAGAATGTGACGACAAACCAACATTGATCATCGTCAAATCAGTCATTGGCTTTGGTGCACCCAACAAACAAGACACCTCAGGCGCACACGGATCCCCGTTGGGCGACGAAGAGATCTCGCTGGCCAAAGAAGCCTACGGCTGGAATCACGAAAAATTCAGTGTTCCCGCTGAAGTGATCGAGCACTTCCAGTCAACCATCGGTGCCCGTGGGGCCGCCAGCCGCGAACAATGGTTAGAAAAGTACACTGCCTATGCGGCCGAGTTCCCTGCTCAAGCAGCCGAAATCGAACAGATGAAATCCGGTGAACTACCCAGTGGCTGGGAAGATTCAATTCCAGTATTCGACACCGATGCCAAAGGGATGGCCTCTCGTGCGTCTTCCGGAAAAGTTCTGAACGCGGTTTGTGGTGCAATTCCATTCCTGATCGGTGGTTCAGCCGACTTGGCCGGATCCAACAAATCAAACAACGACGACCCGGACGCCGGCCACTTCAGCGCGGACGATTTCGCTGGCAAGAATTTTCACTTCGGCATTCGCGAACACGTGATGGCCGCGATTGGTAACGGCATGTCACTATGCGGCATTCGCCCGTACGTCGCCACGTTCTTCGTGTTCACCGATTACTTACGACCTTCGTTGCGTTTGTCCAGCATCATGCACCAGCCAGTGCTCTACATCATGACCCACGATTCAATCGGATTGGGCGAAGACGGTCCGACTCACCAACCCGTCGAACATCTGGCTGCTTGCCGAGCGATCCCGAACGTGTTGGTAATGCGTCCGGGAGACGCCAACGAAGTCGGCCAGTGCTACATCGCAGCTATGAAAAACAAGAATCGTCCGACTGTGCTTGTATTGTCACGGCAAAACTTGCCTACGGTGGATCGCTCAGTACTGGGAGCTGCCTCCGGAGCAACCAAAGGGGGATACGTCCTAAAGGACACTGATGGTACTCCGGACGCAATCCTAATGAGTACCGGCAGCGAAGTCCAAATCTGCCTTGACGCGGCTGACAAGCTTGCCGCCGACGGTATAAAAGTCCGGGTCGTCAGCATGCCTTGTTGGAAACTATTCGACGAACAAGACGAAGCTTATCGTGAATCCGTTTTGCCAGCGGCTGTGACAAAGCGAGTCGCCGTTGAAGCTGGAATCAAAATGGGCTGGGACAAGTACCTCGGAAACAGTGGAGCATTCATCGGAATGGACAGCTTTGGTGCTTCAGCTCCTGCCGAGGAACTTTACGAGCATTTTGGCATCACCCCAGCGGCAATCGCTGACAAAGTAAACTCGATGTAGTTCATAGGCAGCCGCAATTTTGGCATGCAAGGCTAGGCCAACCATTACCCTCTTAACGGCGTTACTGAGTGACGTCGTTAAGAATTGCAATATAAGGTGTCACCAATGACGCCATTTTTATTTTCAACGAAAACTCTTCCCGTCACTAATTTGCAGTCGATCCCCCATGCTTCAAATTTCAATCGTTCCTGTTACCGACTTCCAACAAAATTGCTCAATCGTTTTCGACGACCAAACCAAGGTGGGCGTCGTCGTCGATCCAGGCGGGGACCTCGAGCGAATTGCTCAAGCCGTTACTGAACTAGAGGTGAAAGTTCAAGCAATCTGGCTCACCCATGGGCATTTGGATCACGCCGGAAGCGCTGAAGCTGCAAAAAAACAATTCGCTGTAGATATCATCGGCCCTCACGTTGATGATAAGATGCTGCTGGACAATATCGAGATGGCCGCTGCTAACTATGATCTAAAAGGCTATTTCAATGCGACACCCAACCAGTGGCTTAGCGGCGGTGACAAACTAAACATCGCCGAGCACGAATTCGAGATCCGACACTGCCCAGGACATGCGCCCGGGCACGTGATCTTTATCAATCACGCGAACAAAATCATTCTGATGGGCGACGTACTATTCCAAGGATCTATCGGTCGCACTGACTTGCCAGGTGGGAACCATCAGCAGTTGCTCGACAGCATTCGCGATCAAGTGATGACTTTGGACGACGATTACCAATTTATTTGCGGTCACTCAGCCCCGTCAACGATCGGTCAAGAAAGAAAGACCAATCCATTTCTAACAGACATTGTTTAGTGCTAACCAAGCGCCACCGCAGAGATGCAGAGCGTCGCATCGCGCTCCATTGGACCACATTTAAATCGACTTCGATTTAATTCATCAATAGATTACTCGGAACTCTCGCACCAACTGCGTTAGCGATGACTTCATTGCCATACTGGTCACAAGCCTGCTGCCAAAGATCCCCCGCGTCACCGAAAATCAAATCCGAACTGGCTTCGGTTGCGTACCAAACGCCACTCTCGATTTCATTTTCCAACTGACCGGGAGCCCAGCCCGAATACCCTGAATACAATCTCATACGAGATTCGGATTGCAACAAGCGGTGCAAATTGTCCTGCTTAACCGCCATCGCCACACCGGGCAGCACTGGCACTTCAGTACACTCTTCGCAAGAATGCAAAGCAACGACGGGACCGTTGCAAGGCCCGCCGATGTTCACCAACTCATCTTCTCGGCAAAATTGGGTTTCGTCGAGCTCTGGGTATACTTCTTCTAGCGGTACTTCAGAGGGCTTGTTCAACACAATCCCGGCAGCACCTCGATGCTCATGATGTTCAAGAACAAGAACAACCGCGCGAGAGAAAAAATCGTTGTCGAGTCCGCGGGACGCAATCAAAAGCTGGTTGGTAAAGGTTGTCATAGTTAAATCGAAGGGGAAGGGAGGGCACATCAAAGTCACAGTCGACGAACCAAGCCGCATTTTGTGAGAAAAATACCCCAAAAACCGACCACAGCACCCACCGAACGGCACCCATCTTTCACTCAAAGCGGCAAGTTCACAAGATGATGTCATTAGTCGCCATTAAATCAAAAGCCTCTCAAAAATTGGCTTCCGTCGGTTGACGTTAGTATTTTTTGATTATTACAAAAAAAATTATTTGAAAAACTCAACTAGAAGTCCGATCTACACTTGGTTCTCTCATTGTCATTGGATAGACTATGCGGCTTCGAAAACCCAACGAAATACTAGTTAGATAGATAGATGAAAAGCGACATTCACCCCGACTACCGCCCAGTTGTATTTAAAGACAAGCTGGCTGACTTTGCGGTTTTAAGCAAATCGACGATCAAAACAAAAGAAACTATCAAGTGGGAAGACGGCGAAGAATACCCCGTCTACTACGTCGATATCTCTAGCGCTTCGCACCCGTTCTACACTGGCAAACAACAGTTCGTCGACAGCATGGGACGCGTCGAGAAGTTCAAGAAGAAGTTCTCAGGCAACTACAAGTCGCTCGACAAGAAAAAGAAGTAAGCGACGCATGCCGTGCCGAACTGTACTTCGGCCAATTCGATACGAAACAATCAAACAGCCGTTGGCAACATTTGCCAACGGCTTTGTTTGTGCGCTTCAATACAGCTGTCATTGCGCCTCGATGCCTGCAGCGCCAAATCCGATCAACCGATCGTAATTTCTACCGGGCAATGATCCGAGCCAAAGACATCTGCCCGAATCGCGGCGCTGGATACTTGGTCAATCAGCTTTTCCGACACCCAAAAATAATCCAACCGCCACCCAATGTTCCGCTCGCGGGCATTGGATCGATAAGTCCACCAACTGTAATTCTGTGGACCTTCATCAAAGTGACGGAATGAATCGACAAAACCAGCCGCTGCCATGGCATCCAAACCTGCTCGCTCTTCAACCGTAAAACCAGCGTTCTTTTTGTTGGACTTCGGATTGGCCAAATCGATTTCAGTATGTGCACAATTTAGATCACCGCAAAAGATCACCGGCTTCCGTCGATTGAGCTTCTTCACGTGGTCCAAAAACGCCTCGTCCCAAACCTGCCGATACTCCAAACGCTTTAATCCTCGCTGCGAATTCGGCGTGTATACATTCACCAAATGAAAATCATCATACGTCGCCGTAATCACTCGCCCCTCTTGATCGTGCTCTTCGATTCCCAAACCTAGCTCAACTTTCTTAGGTTTGGTTTTACTCCAAATCGTTGTGCCGCTGTAACCTTTTTTCTTCGCGCAATTCCAGCTTTTGTGGTAGCCCAATGGCTCCGCCCACAACAGATTCACTTGATCCGGATGAGCTTTGGTTTCCTGCAAACACACGATCTCTGGGGTTTCATCCGTGATCAGATCACGAAACCCTTTCTCCATCGATGCGCGAATACCGTTGACGTTCCAAGATACTAATTTCATTAGGTTGTTTTCTATCTGTTAAATTCAATGTTCTCATGCATAGAGGATTAACAAGCCGCCAGATTAAGCTCGACCAAGCAGCACTTGCATTTCAGGCCAAGTTAGCGTGTTGGCCACATCAGCTCCCGTCAAACATCCTCGTCGAGCCTGCTTGATTCCATATTTCATATTGTCTAACCCAGCGATCTTGTGAGCGTCCGTGTTAATCACAATTGGGATGCCGTGACTCTTAGCGGCTAATAACAGACTATCATTCAAATCAAGCCTGATCGGGTTCGCGTTCAATTCCAAAAATTTCCGATTGGCCTTAGCCGCCTGAAAGACAGCATCCATATCAACTTCATAGGCCTCGCGCTTATTCAGCAAACGCCCGGTCGGATGAGCCACCATAGCAACGTGAGGATTCTCGAGCGCACCCACGATTCTGTCAGTAATTTGTTGCCTTGATTGGTTTTGTCCATAGTGGACACTGGCGATCACGAAGTCCGCTTGAACCAACACGTCATCCGGGAGGTCCATTCCACCGGCTTCCAAAATATCGCACTCAATCCCCTTCAAAATCAAAAATCCGTCATCCGATTCCGCATTGATCCGATCAATCTGGCTCCACTGATCCAAGGCTCGTTCGCCGCCGAGCCCATTGGCCATGGTGACACGTTTGGAATGGTCCGTAATCGCGATGAACTCGAGACCTCGCTGACGAGCCCCGTCGGCCATTTCTTGGATCGAATTTTTTCCGTCGGTAGCAGTCGTGTGCATGTGCAAATCACCAACGATTTGGTCGAGCGTAATTAGCTCAGGTAGTTGATCTTGCTCCGCCCATTCAACTTCCCGTCGAGCCTCGCGAATCTCTGGTTCAAAGTACGGCAACTCCAGCGTCTCATAAACGTCTCGCTCGGTTTTACCAGCGATCCAAGACTCCTCACCATCACCGACCTCGTACACGCCCCACTCGTTGATCTTCAACCCCATTTGTTTCGCGCGACCACGGATGATAACGTTGTGGCTTTTCGAACCCGTGAAGTACTGAAGCGCGGCGCCGAACGAGTCCCTAGGGACCACGCGTAGGTCAACCTGGAACTCATCCTCTAGTCGAACCGACATTTTGGTTGTCCCACGAACGATGACGGACGTGATTTCCGAAAACGCGGCAAAATGATCCATCACCAGTTCGGCTTGTTTAGAATCAACCAAAATATCCAAGTCACCAACGGTCTCTTGGCCTCGCCGATAACTGCCTGCAAACTCAAGTTGCTCGATCGCCTCACAATCCGCCATGTAATCTCGAATCCGGCCCGCCAATTTATCCGCACTCGCCCACAAAATCCGCTCATTGGCTGCGGCGGCAATCGCGATACCGTCCAAAATCTGTTGTTCGGTTTTAGCACCAAACCCTGACAAGGCTTGAACTTCCTGAGCCTCACAAGCGGCCTTCAGTTGTTCCAGATTTTCAATGCCTAACTCGTTAAACAACGCCGCGCATTTTTTAGGACCGAGTTTAGGCACATTCAGCAAGTCCAAAACCGTTTTAGGGACTACCTCAAACAGATCGTCCAACTGCTTCAAGCCACCCGTTTCAACCAACTCCTTAATCTTCTCTGCAACGCTTTTTCCAATACCGTCCATCTTGGTCAGATCAGCGCCATCACTAACTTGTTTGGCCAACGGATCGGTCATGTCCTGAATGATCCTTGCGCCATTTCGGTAGGCTCGTAATCGAAAAGCGTTCGCGCCAGTGAACTCAAGCAAATCAGCCAGTTGAGCTAATGTTTTAGCGATTTTTTGGTTGTCCAATTTTGGTGGTCCGGTAAATACGAGATGGCTAACAGCAAAGCTTGCAACGGTAAAAGTTACCCACAAAGCCCCTCTATTTTGGCTGTTAACGATCAATTTGCCAATCGCTGATTACCTTTAATCATTCGCCTAAAAATTAGAGTTTTTAGACCAGTGCCGCGCTGATTCGATTGCAAACTTCGGTGAGCGTTGAACTGCCAGAGCTAGAAGTTCCAAGCAGCATCAATCAGCGAAAAAAATTTCGGTAAGCATCAGAAAAAATAGAGCGACACCCACCGCAAACCAAATTGCCAATCCCATCGATACACGTTTGCAATAACGCGTACGCGACGCATGGCCAAGATGGACTTCCAAGTTTTTCCTGCTCAGAGTATGGTTTAGAGCGTGGATTTGTTTTTACAACTCTGAAGCTAATTTGAGCTAAGCATCACCACTTGAAATAAGAAATCACAATGCAATCGAAAAAAATCGCTCTCCTGTTTTTTCTTATTCTTGCCGCCACCGGATCGCAAACCAACGCGATCGCCCAACTTCCAAGCGGCTGGAAAGCCCACGACAAAAACAGGCCTCAACCCAAAATCGTCACTCCTGGTGAAACAGCACACAATGCCCCCAGCGACGCAATCATTTTACTCGGCGGCGACAAATTAACCGGCTGGACCGGCGCCGATGGCCAACCTTCAAAATGGAAGTATTCCAACGGCGTTTTAGAATCCGTGAAAAAAGCCGGCGCGATCTACACCGTCAAAAAATTCGGCGACTGCCAGTTGCACGTCGAGTTCTCCACGCCGACTCCGCCTCAAGGAAAGGGACAAGGCCGAGGCAACTCAGGCGTGTTTTTCTTTGACGCCGATTACGAAATCCAAGTGCTAGACAACTACGAAAACCTAACCTACGCCGACGGAACCATCGGAGCGCTCTATGGACAACACCCTCCTTTGGTTAATGCTTGCCGACCTCCCGGTCAGTGGCAGACTTACGACATCATTTTTCGCAAGCCTCGGTTTAACGAAGACGGCACCCTCAAATCCCCAGCAAGAATGACCGCGCTGCTCAACGGTGTCCTAGTCCAAGACGCATCCGAACTCTTCGGGCCAACGGAATGGTTGCAAGCCGGAGAGTACAAAAAGAAATCGGGCAAGGGACGAATTTCGCTGCAAGACCACGGCAATCCGGTGCGTTACCGAAACATTTGGGTGCGTCATCTAACAGAATCCCCACCGAAAACACCAGTTTCGCGGCCTGAAATCACACTGACCCAAGCTCAACGAAAGAACTACGTTGGGAAGTTTGGGCCAGTTAAAATTAAAGAAATCGATAGCGAATTGATTTTCACGCGACACCGCGGCAGACATTTTCGGTTACAAGCTCACAGTTTGACGGAAATGAGCTTTGAGAAAACGGCTGGGAAACTGACGTTCAAATTGGACGAACAAGGCAAGGCAGTATCTTGCCATGGATTGATTGATGCTACGGGACCGTTTAAAGTTACTCGTGACCGGTTACCATCCAATAAGGAAATTAACGCGAGCGAATAATTTTTTGAAGCTGAGTTAGTTTCCCA
>CAZHCH010000112.1:0-10270 GCA_964530985.1 uncultured Pirellulaceae bacterium
CTTCGTGGGTGTAAACGGCAACCGTGCTGATGCCAAGTTCGGTTGCGCTGCGAAAAACACGGATGGCTATTTCGCTTCGATTGGCAACAAGAAGCTTTTTGATCGGTTTCATAGAAAAGACGCAGTTAGAGTTTTAGTTTGCGAAAGAGCCCCGATTATTGCAACGGGCGACACTTGAACGATTTACCGACCGTGCGATGTAATACGAATTTAACTGTATATTCCCTCGGCCCAAGATACTCCAACTCGGCTCGATTTAGCAGGGGCCTTTAATTGTCAACGACGTTTTCTCACACAAACCGTGTAAACGGGCCTGGCTTAAAAGTGGCATAGGCTTCCAGCCTGTGTTTGATCGCGAATGCTCACAGGCTAGAAGCCTATGCCACTACATAACATTAAGCGTCAGCGCCTTTTTCCGAAACCTGATCAAGGATCTCTAGCAAAATTTGATCGGAAGTGATGCCTTCTGCCTGCGCCTCAAAATTGGCCACCACGCGATGCCGCATCGCCGGTAAGTAGACTCGTCGCACATCTTCGAAGCTTACATTGAAGCGCCCTTCGAGCAACGCTCGTACCTTCGCCGCCAAAACCACCGTCTGTGCACCGCGAGGGCTTGCTCCCCAGCGCAGGTATTGATTCGTTACCGTCGTCGCGTACTCTCCGTCGGGGTGCGTTGCTAAATTCAACCGAACGATGTAGTCGGAAATATGATCCGCTACGATTACTTGTCGAACCACTTCCTGCCACTCCAGAATTTCGCGGCCGTCCATCACCACGTCGGTCGAAATTTTCATACCTTTGGTGGTTCGATCCAAAATCGTCATCAGATCTTCTTTGTTCGAATAGCCCACGACCAACTTAAACAAAAATCGATCCAACTGAGCTTCGGGCAACGGATAAGTACCCTCTTGCTCGATCGGGTTCTGCGTCGCCAGTACAAAGAACGGCTTGTCGAGCACATAGCGATTTCCAGCAACCGTGACCGTTCCTTCTTGCATCGTTTCCAGCATCGCGGACTGGGTCTTGGGCGTTGCGCGGTTGATTTCGTCCGCGAGGCAGACTTGCGTAAAGATCGGCCCTTTTTGAAACTGAAACTCTCGCCCGCCTGTATCGGTTTCGACAACCATGTTAGTGCCCAAAATGTCCGCCGGCATCAAGTCGGGTGTAAACTGAATTCGGTTCGACTGCAAATTTAACGCTTTCGAAAGCGTGTTGACCAACAACGTCTTGCCCAAACCCGGAGCACCTTCAAGCAAACAGTGTCCGCCGATCATCATACAGGTCAGCACACCGTGAATGATCTCGTCATGGCCAACGATCACCTTGCCGATTTCGTCCTTAACTGCTTGGTAACGCTCCCGAAATTTTTCAGCCTTTTGCGTAAAGTCTTGCTCGTTTGTCATAAAACTATTATTGGTTATTGATACTTGATGTTGTATTGAAAATCCGGCCGAGAGGATGGCTTACTGCCGGATGACTTAATTAGATTCGAAATAAAAATTGGGTGCGAGGATCAAGGTAATTACCGTTGTCGGTCTGTCGTACTACTATCAATCTTCTTGGTTTCGTTCACGTTTCTTTTTGATTTTGCGTTTTGCGTCTAGCAATCGCGATGTATACGATTCGCCGTCGGCCTGTTCATCGGGGTGAATTTTCGGCGGCAAAGCTGGGGTTTTTTCGATTTCACTGCCAATTATCTGTTCCAACTTCTTGGCACCGCTTACCTTTTTGGCGGTCTCTTCATTAGGTTCAAACTTCGTCGTCGCTCGTCTGGCTTCAATGTCCTTTTCGATCTCAGCCTTACGACTCTGTAATCTCGCAATGCTGGCGGGTTCAGTTTGACCGTTGTCTTGTGAGAACCAATCTTTGAATCGTTTGACAGTATTCTCAAAACCTTCGGTAGAAAGCAGGAATGCCAAGAACAAACTAGCAAACACACCGAACAGCGTTGCCACAAACATAGGCACCGACATTTCGTTTTGCCAAAGTGAAATCTCTGGACCGAAACTGTTTCGATTCGCCCACCATTTACTTCCAAAGTAGAACGTCCAAGCGATCGGTAACGCAACTGCCAAAGCCAAAGCGAACGCCCACCAATGTGCGGAAACTCGGCGAACAAACACGTCCGAGAAAAAGATCGCCGTGCCGAGCATCAGCAAGAACGGCCAGATGTCTTGAATCGAAATCGAATTGGTCAACGTTGGACGGAAAGAATTTTGTTGCAATAACTGCACCACGGTTTCGGGTGTTAGTGAGGATGCCGCAATTTGACCTGCTGCTCCGCCCGAAGGCTCAAGTGCTGCTAAGTCGCTCAGTAACGAGAGATTCGATTCGCGATCGGAATACTCACTGGAGTACGGCACATTCAAGCCGAAGGTCAGCTTTTCGTAGCCCTCGCCCGGGAACACGGAATACAACACGTTTCCTTTTCCTTCCACGTCATGTTCAGCGACGTAGGTGCCGGGACGAACTTGCTCGAACTGAAGCGAAACTGGTTTTGAGTTTGATCCACCGCTGTAAATTCCGGTTCCGGACATTTGCAAAAAATTAAGTGAATCTTGGTTTGCGTCCATCGCAGACACCACGATCCGAGCGACACCATCCTTGAGTTCAGTCGCAACCGTGAAATCTCCGGTTTCAGTGATCGGTCGCATGGCGTAGCGAATCATTTGCACGAACAGTTTGTCATACTGCGCATCATTAAACCAACGGCTGGTCCACTTGTTTCCAGCATCTGAAGTGAACGCAATCGTCCGACCATTGCCGTATCGCCATGACGCCAACAATGTCGAATTTTCTCCTTTATCGTCGGGGTCGCTGGCAATCGCTAACTGTTCGACTAAACCGCCACGCTTAATCGTCGTCATTACGTAACCGTTGAACAAAGGCAATGAGCTAACATCCACGCCGGTGACGATTTCATGAGAACTATTCGCAACAACCGGCATCGCACTCATCCCAGCTTGCGACTCTTTAATCACCGGCCGTGCGACCCGGCGGGCTTCGCGTTGGTAAATTTTTGGCAGTGCCTTGGGGTTGGTAACGTGCCAGTACTTTCCACCAGTCGCATCGGCGATCGCTTTAAGTTCTTTTCGCATCGCTGGCCCATGAGTTCCGACGCCGACGGTGGAAATTTTAATATTGTTGTCTTTGTATTGTTGTAATAGTGCTGCGGTTGGCGGATTCGGATCACCGTCGCTGATCATAATCGCATGACGCATAGAAGCCTTTGTTTTCATCAACCCGTTGAACATCAATCGCATGGCTGGTTGGAAGTTTGGCATGTCCCCAGGTTGCATTCGCCGGATCAACTGCATCATCTTTTTCTTATTGCCAAAAACTCGGTCGACTCCCGATGGCATTTTCCAAACCCAACGCACACCGCCGCCCATGTGATTCCAATCAACCACGCCGCAATAATCCATCGGCCCCAAGGTTTCCAACGCCGCTTCACCGATCTTAACTTGCCAAAAATTCCCGCGCGGCATTTCCGAAGCGTGCATCACCATGGCCAACGCACCGACGGCAGATACTTTTTTGTTGCGAATCTGAAAATCAACCGGCATCGCTTTTTCAAGCAACGTATTGGACCATCCGCCAGCACCGAACGATCGGTCGCCGCCGAGCATCACAATGCCGCAGCCCATTTGTTCGCAGTTGTCCACCAGCATTTTTATCTGAGCGTCACTAAACCCAGAGATCGCACTGTCAGCACTTTCGTCTCCCGAAGCTCGCGGAAGATTCCCCAGAATTACGGCGTCGTACTCCAGCAGCTCCGCCGCTGTTGTATACAGCGCGTTACTCTTCATCACATCCACTTCGATCGAGTTGACCGCCAACCGATCGACCAAATGATTGAACTCGCTCGCCTCATACGCGTCCTCAATCAACAACACTTTCCCTTTGCCGCGGACTCGCGTGAACGTCGAAGCCACATTGTTTTGTTGGATCAAGTCGGCGCCGGCATCGTCAGGAATAAACTCAGCCCTCGTCGTAAAGACCCCCGAACGGTCCAACGTTGATTTGAAACCAATAATGTTTTTGCCAGGCTTTAGTTCAACACCGGCTTGCTCAGAAATTAACGCCTCCGTTTTGCCATTGCCACGAGTGATCCGTAGTGTTCCCGAAACCTTCTTGGCTTGGCCATCGACACCGGCTTGATTAGACAGAATCACGGTCGTATTAAATTCTTGGTCTTTGCGAATATCGCTGGGCATGGAAACTTTGTCCACTGCGACTTCGGCTTGCGCCACTAGCTTAATCGGAATCACATCGATCCCAATCCCGTCTTCGGCCATCGATTTAGCGATCGCTCTAGCATCGCCAACGTTTTCATTTCCATCGGACACAATCACAACTCGTCGAGCACTATCTTCAGGGAATGAAGCCTTGGCTAACTTGAGCGCTGATTCAAGACTCGTTGAACTCGTGTCAACATAAGCCGCAGTGTCAAATCGATCGGCGATTGGCAAGCGTCCATCGTACGGGGCTGATTCAACTCGGGCGTCCCCACCGAATACGATCAATCCCGCTCGGTCACTTTTTTCTTCGCGACGATTTTGCTCTACATCACGTTTGACATAGTCGACCATCGCCGCACGAATATTGGCTGGGATGCTCTCGCTCTGATCCAAAACGTAAATCACCGTCAGGCGATCCGTTTTGTATTGCCACTTCGCTTCGGCCAATGCGAACACCAGAACGGTCACTAAAAGGCTGCGAGAGATCAAGGCCAGCGCTCGGCGGTACCGACCAAGTCCCGCTAGTGAGTTGAAGCTAAGCCACCACAGTAGCGGCGGCAGCAGCAGCAACAGCAAAAACCAAGGTCGGTCGAAAGCAAATTGAGACAGCAAGTCTGGCATGTTGTATTGTCGGTTTACGACTCGCTGTAAAGAAAACAAGTAAGTGTTTTAAACTAGTGGCTGTCAGGACCGGCACTACCTACATCCCAATCCAACCAGATGTCAATATAGCAGGTTGTGAACATGAAACCAGCAATAGTATCTAATTACACGTCTATGGACGAAGTAGGCTCGTTTTGAAAATCTTGATCGTTATCTATTTCGGCGAGAACCTGTAAATCGGTTTCCGTTTTCGCAAGCTGCTGTAAACACTGACGAACACGTAAATTGGTCTTCGGATCGATGTCATCGAGTGCAGTAAGATGCTGCCGCAATGCCCAAACTGCGGCCCCGCGAACTAACGGCTCTACGTCGTTGGTAGCCAGTAGCAGTGCAGAAAGGTTTTCTTCGGCTGGCTGATTTCCCATCGCAATAGCCGCGTTCCGCAGTATGCCGCGACGCTTAGGACGCCACAACGGCGTTTTTCGAAATCGTTGACGAAATTGGTCGTCGTCCAGTTCGAACAAAATCCTCAAGTCCAAGGGGTGACTTGACTCAAGCGGTACAAACTCCGCATGTGGCGATTGCATCGTTCGTTGATTCCACGGGCAAACGTCTTGGCACACATCACAGCCCAAAATCCAATCTTGCATTTGTGGTCGCAATTCAACCGGGATCGGCGATCGATGTTCGATCGTCAGGTAGCTAATGCATTTGCTACCATCCAAAATATTTGGGCCAACAAAAGCGTTCGTCGGGCAAGCATCCAAACAAGCTGTACAGGTGCCGCAGTGATTGGCCTCAAAAGGCTGGTCGTATTCAAGTTCAACATCCAACAATAAAGCGGCTAACAAGTAAAAACTGCCGTCCGGTTTATTGATTAGTAACGTGTTTTTAGCTCGCCAACCCAACCCCGCCAGCTGAGCAAACTCGCGTTCCAAAAGCGGGGCGGTATCAACCACTCCTCGAACGTTGACGTTGGGTAACAGTTCGATCACAAACCGTTTTAACTGCTTGAGTCGTCGGTGGATCAAATCGTGATAGTCCGCCTCGCCCCACGCATAGCGAGCCACTCGCCCATGCCCTGGTTTGCTGGCCGCATGGTCGGCAGTGCGGTAGCTCATCCCCAGCATCAACAAACTCTTGACGCCTGGCATCACTCCGTCGGGATGTTCGTAAGCCGCCTGTCGTTCTTCCAAGTAATGCATTTCGCCAGCGTAACCGGCTTCCAGCCATTTCAAAAAATCTGAGTAACCCGCTGGCGTAACGGCAGCACAAGCACCCGATAGCTGGAACCCAACTCGCATCGCTTCCTGTTTTAACGATTGTGTCAATTTTGCGGGATTCATTGATTAAGTAAATCGTAAATTGGGGCTAAGAGTAGGACTTTAACACTTGTGATTTTTTTACCCCTGTTTAGCGTGGGTATTCGGCAACACGTGTTGCTAAAACGCAACAAGGCACCTGCCTTAGATTTGCGTTTGAATTGGGCAAGTATTCGCCGCCCAGACAGCGTTTTTTGAACGCGGCTTGATCACAACTTTGATTTAGCAACCAATTCCAGATCCAGAAAGGTTCAATCATGAAACGTATTATCGCCATTGCGGCAGCCCTAGCTGCGATCGTAATTTGCTCCGAAGGCACCGCGCAAGCACAAAATTTACTTAACCCAGGTGGATTTCCTTACCCTGGTTCAGTTTACCAACAAGGCTTCGGAGGGGCAGGCCTATTCGGTGGTTTCACCCGACCCCGCGCACAACCGCCTTACTTCGCTCAGTTTCCACCGGTCTACTACAGCCACGCAGTGAAACGACCTTACGGTGTTAGCCCGTACGCGGCTCCTGCAGGTGTTGTGCCCGTGGAATTGACCCACGGACATACTCTCAAAAGAGTAAACCCTATCGTGGTTAGAAACCCGCACGTCAAAGATCAGTCGTCCGTTAATATCGATTCTAAGACCGACAAGAAAGTGAATACAAAGGTTAAGGACAAGAAAAACAAGGTTACTGGTTGGCAGGCCAATCCATTCATCCAACAGCAAGTCGCGTTGAACTAAACGGTTTCGCTGCGCTCCGACGACGAGTGTCGAAATAGACCTTAGCAGTGAACTCGTTTGTGATTTCTCCCAGTTGAAATTTGGTGAGATAGCAATACATGACAACCTTCAAAGACCGCCGGTTTTTATCGGCGGTCTTTTTTTGTGGCTAGTGAGACTGTTTAGGATTGGTGCAGGCCAAAAGCTTGTTTCACGCAACCCGTCGATGATTGGCCAGGTACCAGCCTAACACGCGATAATGCCCCAAATTTACTAACAAAACCACCAACAGGTTATCCCCGAGCCCAACCACGGTCATCAACACAGCTCAGCAAAAAAATTGAAGCTTGTACAGCGGCAATTGATCCTTATGATACAGCCCAACCGCCTCGCACTCTGACGTGCCCACACATTAACGGACTGACGCAAGGAAAACACGGATGCCCGACCCATTTGACGCCGCTAATGAACAATCCGAACCGGATTACAGCAGCAGCGACCCCGCGTTGACCTCGTCCTTCGAACGCAAAAAGCGAAAGAAGTATCGCAAGGAAAGACAGGAAACTATCGGCGGCATCGACCGCCAGCCTCCCTACAACATGGAGGCCGAGGTTGGCGTGATCGGCAGCATGCTGTTGATGCCTGAAATCTGTGACGACATCGTCAACTTGCTGCGGCCAGAAGACTTCTACGATGAAGCGAACCAACGACTGTTTTTCCACTTGATGGAAATGCACGGTGGCGGCAAAAAGATCGATCCGGTTTTGTTACGCGAACGATTGGTTGCTCACGACGAACTCGAACTAGTCGGCGGCCCCGGTCGATTGGCAGAAATTTTCTCTGCGGTTCCAAACGCCGCTCACGCCACCTACTACGCGAACATTGTACGAGGTAAAGCCACCTCGCGTAACATCATCACAACTTGTTCGGACTTGCTTAGCGAAGCCTACAGTCCGATCTCCGAACCAGACGCATTGCTTAACGAGGCCGAGCAAAAAGTATTTGCGATTCGAGAGAGCCGGCAATCGAGCAACCTATCGCCGATTGATGAAGTTCTAACTGCTGCCATGGATCGCTTG
Source organism: uncultured Pirellulaceae bacterium (assembly GCA_964530985.1). Taxonomy (GTDB): domain Bacteria; phylum Planctomycetota; class Planctomycetia; order Pirellulales; family Pirellulaceae; genus Mariniblastus. The sequence goes on from CAZHCH010000112.1 coordinate 7,956, forward strand.
GACGCGCGCGTTCGCGGCGAAGTCATGGAAGGAACGGTCGAAACGGGATTCACCGATTTGGATCGAATGACTGGTGGACTGCACGCCTCTGAACTGGTCATTCTCGCCGCTCGACCATCCATGGGTAAAACTGCGTTTGCGATGAACATCATCGAATACGTGGTTTCCAAAGCTCGGCAACCAGCTTTATTCGTCAGCTTGGAAATGGCGGCAATCGAACTGATCGAACGTATGCTCTGCAGTGTTGCTAAGGTTAACGGCCACAAACTAAAAAATGGGACGTTACCAGCTGAAGACCGGAAACGCCTGGTTGAAACCGCCGGTAAACTTTCTAATTGCCCATTGTTTATTGACGATTCACCGACACGAAACATGTCAGAAATCGCTGGCGCAGCTCGACGTATCAAACGCCGTGAAGGTACGCTTGGTTTGATAGTGATCGATTACCTGCAACTGATTCAGCCAGATTCCTCCAATGATCCACGCCAGGAACAAGTTTCAAAAATTGCACGGCGTTTGAAAGGCCTAGCTCGAGAACTAAAAGTACCGGTGCTCTGTCTTTCCCAGTTAAATCGTCAAGCAGAAGACTCGAAAGATCACCGTCCGAAGTTGAGCCACCTGCGAGAGTCTGGTGCGATTGAACAGGATGCCGATGTCGTAATGTTCGTACACCGAGAAGCTTACTTTCAGAAGGGACAACCCCAAGAGGAAGTAAATCAACACGAAGCCCTGATCATTGTTGAGAAGCAACGGAATGGGCCGACGGGGGACGTTGAACTCCACTGGGAGCGAAGTTTTACTCGATTCTCCAATCGCGCTCCGGAGCACTATTCGGAGTTTGATGGGATGCAGCCAAACTCGTCAGACCCAAATCCGTTCTAAGGAAGCAGCGAGTTGACGATTTTTCGCCAACTGATTTTCCGTCAAAACAAGACCGACAAAAAACGACTCAATCTAACTCGGCATAACCGCACTTACCCTAGTTGGTCGCGACGCATTAGCGGTTTAGTATGCCCAGAATTGAAAGCATGGCGATAAAGGCAACCATGCAGTATCCATAGAAAACGATCGTTTCACGCCGTTTGCGTTGGTGCTCACTGTGGTAAATTTTTAACTCTTCGTACTCTTTACGTTCCACGACGGATAACGATTCCATCTTGTGAAACAACTCATCTGGATGTGCCATGATTTTCTCCCAAGTCACTTTTGATTTGCTGGTTTCTGTTAATTTCCGCCAGCTTAATTAGTGGTTCTCTTTATCAAAGTTAGCTTTTGATATAGGGAGAAGCTACAAGTTTGAACAAAGCCCGCAAACTTATGCAGCATCAGAATCCGGACGAACCGTTATAATCGTTACAGACAACGGTAAATAACAACAAGGAAACAATAATGGCTGCATGGAAGTCGATCACTAGGATTTGTTAATGTCAACTATTGGCCGTGATGACGAACTGACCGTTGGCCTGGCGCCCGAACGATCCGCCCGAGTTCACCATGATCCAGCCAAACGAGTTTGCAATTTTTGCAGCTGTCGATAACCACACTTCCAGGACCGTAATAGGGATGCGCTTCCATTTTTTCAAAACAAGCGGGGCAGTTCTGAACTACGTCTAGCTGACTGGGATCGATCGGTTTTGGTTTGTCATCTGCGTCGGTGTAGTTGTCTCGAAGAGTCTTAGCGAGGCTTCCGAAAGTGGCGTTGTCGACCACGTATCCGCGACAGTTTTCGCAAAAGCAAACCTGAATCTGCGACCCCATTTTTCCGACTTCAAGGTTAACATCACAACGCGGACATCTGAACTCTGTTTTTTTGTCAGTGGTTATAATTGGCACGTCCGACTGATCAATTTCCGCCGGAAAATTGTACGTATTGCACTTGTGGCAATGGTGATGCGATTGGCCGTAAACAGGCAGCATCACGCCTGAACAAGAATCACAATTCATTTCTAAACCTTGCTCTAAACAAACCAATGTTGATTTAAAACTTTAGGACGTAAATACGCTCCAAGTAAGAGAAATCCGGTTTGATTTAAGTGGGAAAAGGGTTATTTCACGACAGATCGGGCAACTTGATTCGTTTAGCATTCACAGCATCAATTGTCTGCTACGGCCCACCGGCTGGCTTTTGAGTATCAGCCATGAATAAATGCAAAAACGGCAGCAAAGGGCCATTGAGGTAATTGAGTAAAGTGGGTTGATCGGGGAGGCTGGGGCAGCCTGGTTCGCCGCGGCGTCATTCAATTAGCGAGAGAAATTGTTATAATTACGGCGTAAAGGCAGTTTATCGGACAGACTGTCGTATATAAAACCATGTT
>CAZHCH010000113.1:0-9853 GCA_964530985.1 uncultured Pirellulaceae bacterium
CATCAGGCGACCAAGGCTCATGAGTTTGGCGTCGATGTAGGAGATGTCAAAGTTGACTTTACGAAAGTCATGGAACGACTACGCCGCGTCCGCGCCGACATGGCTCATCACGATGGCGCTAAAAAACTGGATGACATGGGCGTTGATGTTCTGTTTGGTAACGCCAAATTCACTGGCCCGAACACGCTTGACTTGGACGGCAAAGAAATCAAATTTCGTCGAGCGATGATTTGTGCGGGTGGACGGCCGTTCGTTCCGGACATCCCGGGTCTTCGAGACAATTGCCTGACCAGCGAGTCGTTCTTTGAACTGACCGAACTTCCCAAAAACTTTATGGTGATTGGTGGCGGCCCGATCGGTTGCGAACTGGCTCATGCCATGCGAAGGCTCGGTTCGGAAGTGACTGTCCTGCAACGCGGGCAAAAGATTATGGACAAGGATGATCCCGCCGCTGGAGAAATCATTCTTGACGTTTTCAAAGAAGAAGGCATCGACGTTCGATTTGGTTCGGAACTTCAAAAGGTCGAACCTCGCGATGGCCGGCTTTGCTGCACGATCAAGCATGGTGATCATGAACACGAATTGGTCGTTGACAAAATCATGGTAGCCACCGGGCGAATCCCAAATGTGGAAAGCCTTAACTTGGAAGCGGCTGGCGTTGAGTACCATCGTCGTGGCATTAAAGTTGATAAGCACCACCGAACAACTAACAAGCGAATCTTTGCAGCTGGTGATATTTGCTCGCCATTTCAGTTTACTCACGCCGCTTACGCACAAGCCGAATATGCGACGCTCAACGCATTGATGCCGTGGCCTTATCGGCTCAACGCAAAAGACCGCGTCATGAGCTGGGTGACTTACACCGATCCTGAAGTCGCTCACGCCGGACCTCCGTATTCGGAAATTGAAAAACAAAAAGCGAATCTCGATACTTACGAGTTGCCGATTAAGGACAACGACCGGGCTCAAACGGAGAGCGAGCACCGAGGTTTTTGCAAGATCCATTGTAAAAAAGGAACCGACAAAATTATTGCGGCGACGATTGTTGGAGAAAACGCTGGCGAGATGATTGCGGAAATGAGCCTAGCGATCACACAAGGGATGCGGTTGCGGCAGATTCAAGAATCCGTCCACGCGTACCCAACACGTGCTGAAATCATTCGTAACACGGCAACGGAATGGAAGTTCTCTACGCTCACTTCATCGATGAAGTCGATGGTCGGAGTATGGTTCAAGATCAGTCGGATGTTTGGGTAACCGTAGCTGGGCTCGGCAGAGTTCAGGAGCCCTAGCAATTCGCCTGAAGTCTGGCGACACCGGCTACTTAGCTCGCCGGTGTCCCACACTCGGTTATTGGCTGGTACTCCCAGCGGCGGCTCCCGTGGTTCCAGATCCAGACGCGTTTGCGGCCAGGTCTACGGCGACGATTTCTTTGTCGTTACGAACAAACGCAGTTCGATTTGCATAAGCGGGGTGTGACCAAACCACCGGTCGCCCGAACGCTTCGCCGGAAGGCTCAAGCACGTGGAAACGGCCTTTGGAGACGTATTTTTCTGGCGTCAATTCGACCACCAGCAAATCTCCAACTTCGCTCATGACAAAGTAACGATTGCTCGTACCGATTCGAGTCAGAAAAGCAGTGCCGTGGCTGAGGCGACGTTTTTGTTTTGGGTCGGTCGCATCAAACGTTGTCCATAATCGCTTTCCGGTTTCCGCATCGGCGGCGATCAAACTTCCCATTTGGCAATCTGATCCGTAGATGGTTCCGCCAACAAACATCGCAGTAGCATTGGCACTAAAAACACTATTGCGCGGATTGCCTCGCCAGAGTTCTGTCGCTGCGGGTTTACTGTCGTCTAGCTGAATCATCACCGAAGCCGTGCCAATCCCGCTGGCATACAGCATGTCACCTGAAAGCATCGGTCGGCAGATCGACATTTCATATTTGGGTTTGAGGGGAACGTTCCAGTACTGACTTCCGTTGGCAGGATTCAGCGACGTCACGCCCTTAGGCTGATAAACAATCAGTTGACGGACGCCACCTTTTTCAATGATCGACGGTGGGCAGTAGCCAGCATTGCAGTCCAGTGCTTTCCATTGAACTTCACCTGTCAGTTTGTTGAAAGCAACAACGCCCTGCCCTTTTCCTCCCACCATTGTGTAGATCAAATTGCCGTCGACTAAGGGATGAGATGAGAAGCCCCATAAGGGTGCTTCGACTCCGAATTCAGTCTTCAAGTTTTTCTTCCAGACGAGCTCGCCATCTTTGGTTTTTAGGCAGCGAAAATCGCCTTCGCTTCCAAGAATATAAACGTGTTCGCCATCAACCGTGGGCGTGCATCTCGGGCCAGCGGGATAAGAAATGTTGTAGGCACAGTCGTATTTGTGAATCCATTTTTCCCGCCCCGTTTTAGAGTCCAAAACGACCAAGCGTTCTTCCCCTTGGAGCTCGACTCGTTTAGTTGGATCATTGAATGGTTTCCCGTCGGCACGTTTGAAGTCAAAAACAAAGACTTTGCCATCAGCCACTGCAGGGCCTGCGTAACCACCATGAATTGGCGTGCGCCATTTGATCTTCAGTCCAGATTCAGGAATCGCATCAATGACTTCGGATTCGCTGTAGACGCCGTCACGGTTAGGGCCCATCCACTGACCCCAATCATCAGCTCCCGCAGACGCCACGATCAGCCCGCACAACAATACGCTCAATAAGAGTTTGGTGAGGCTTGGACTGAAAATTTGAAATGAGTTCATGGTAGGTTCCTGTACGAACAAAACGAATGGCTTGACCTATGCGGGCGGACCCATTGTAACGGCTTTTCGAGCAAAGGATTACGCCTGAGGCGGCGATCTAATGCGTGACTGGCCTCGACAATTTTGTAACCGTTGGTGTCAAGAATCTAGAAATGGTGCATGTTCACACCCTAGCCGTCATAACATACAACGAAGTTTCGTTCCTTTAGAGCCGATAAAAATAGCAGCCAAACACCGAGGAATTTAAGCTCGCGTGTGAAGCAGGCTAAATCGTCGGTGTCACGGAGGACCCAAATGACAAAATTCATTGGTTTATCTACGTTCTGTTTGCTATCGTCCTTGTTTGCCTCAACCACAGTCGCTCAAACGGGGTACTCATTTTCGGACCAAATCGATACCGCTAGCACTCTTGGTTTCACTGGTGAGTATGATGAGTTCACTGAGAATGAAGAACTCAATTTCGAATTTGAAAATGAAACTGACGACGAATCTGAAAGAGAGCGAATCGAAACAGAGCGTCATGACTTCACTCAGTCAACAACTGTTGTTGGGCGTGGCACCAAACAAGTTGAATTTGGCTACACATTTTTTCAGAGCTCTGGCGAAACGGAAGTCGAAGATTCGCACGCGACTCCTGAGTTGTTGATCCGATTTGGGCTGACGGAAAAAGTTGAGTTCCGTCTTCGATACAACGAAGTCTGGCAGTTCGGTGAAGAGGACCGATCAGGTTCTGAAGACTTGCACTGGGCGTTCAAAGTTCGCACTTCTGATCAAGAGGGCTGGCGTCCTGAAAGCGCGCTTGAAATTCGCGCCACCGCTCCGACGGGCGGAATTGACTTTTCAACCAATGAAGTCGAATTTGGCTTGGACTATATCTACGGCTGGAAGATCAGTCCTCGCGTCGAAATTTATGGCTCGACGGGATTCTCAACCAATGGCCTTGGGGAGTTTGCATTCCGTCCGTCCGCGCCAGCGGACGAGGAATTCATTTTGTACACTCAATCCGTTGCCATCGGCGCAGAGCTATCTGAACGCTTCACCGCCTACTCCGAATTCTTTGGTTTATTTACCGACGGGTTTGAAAGCGATGAAGAACGACCTGTCTTTTTCAATGTTGGCTTAGATTACTATTTGTCCGATAATGTTGTACTGGACGTTCGCGCCGGCACAGGACTCAACGCCGACGCCGAGGATTTATTCTTTGGGATGGGTGGAGCGTTTCGATTTTGACCCGTAGCTGAATTGGCCACCATTCAGGCACTTGTCAGAATACCTAAAATTAACGTGAGCCGTTTTAGCACTAGCCACGGTTTACAGACAACGCAACCGTGGCTAGCGCCAAAACGGTTCATAAAGTAACAGTCTCTGATGAGTCCAGCTACTTTTCAGAACAAACCAAAACAATCATGAATAACACAGCGAACCAACTTCAAGACCCGGGTGGACCATGGGATGTCGGCATGGAACGAATTCCGTTGGTAACCTTTGATGGCGATTCGGTCACCATTGAAAATTATCGCAATTTTCGTTACGAGCACGATGGGACCCATGAGGAAAACTACGAGACTCGGACGATCGATACCTCAGCCTTGGTTTGTGCTGATTTCATCGTCGTACCATTTGCCAAACAGCCAGACCTCGCCCACACGATGATGAGTTTTGGTTTGGATAACGGGCAACACGTTGTCGTTTCCGTGGAGGCTCGCCGGCGTTTGAATCAGAAATATGGAATCATCAAAGGCATTTTCGGAGCGTTTCCTTTAATGTACGCCATTGCTGATGAACGTGACGCGATCGGTCAACGAACTGAAATACGTGGTGACGACGTTTATCTGTATCCCAGTAGTGCGACACCCCAAGAAATCCAGTCGTTCTTCCGGTGTGTCATGCATCGCGTGAGTAAGCTGTCACAGTCACCAGAGACATACAACACGATCACCAACAACTGCCTGACGAACATTCGGTATCACATTAACCGAATTTGGCCCAGACGCATCCCTTGGAATTGGAGATTGCTGATCAACGCTCACTCGGATTACTTGGCTTACAAGCTAGGCATGCTGCAGGGCCACGAGTCGTTTAAGTCGACTCGTGAGCATGCGAATATTACTCCTAAGGCCAAGGGCAACTGGCACCGCGAAGATTTTTCTGCAGTGATTCGTAAATGAAGTCTGCTGAGCCACCGAGTTGCTGTAATCGAACTAGCGATCAATGCTATTACGAATGGCTTCGTCACGGGCCAATTCCAAGTCATGGTCGACCATCAACTGCGCCAAGTCACGACAGGAAGTCTGGGGTTCCCAGCCAAGTAGATCCTTGGCCTTTGAGAAGTCACCCAAAAGTAAATTTACTTCCGTCGGGCGGAAGTATCGCGGGTCAATTTCAACGTAGTCGTTCCAATCTAATTCGAGGTACTCAAACGTATAGTTGAGAAAGTCTTTGATTGATTGCGTCTCACCAGTCGCTAGAACAAAGTCCTCCGGGGTATCGTGTTGCAGCATCATCCACATGCCTTCTACGTAGTCTTTGGCAAATCCCCAATCTCGTTTTGCATCCAAGTTTCCGAGATAAAGCTTTTCTTGAAGCCCAAGCTTGATCCGGGTTGCGGCTCGAGTGATTTTGCGAGTTACAAACGTCTCTCCACGCCGTGGCGATTCGTGGTTAAACAAGATGCCATTGACCGCAAACAAATCGTAGGCTTCCCGGTAGTTCACGGTTTGGTGAAACGCGTAAACCTTGGCACAAGCGTAGGGGCTCTGCGGGTGAAACGGTGTTTTTTCTGTTTGTGGTGTTTCGACTACATCTCCATACATCTCCGATGAAGATGCTTGGTAGACCTTGGTCTTTTTACTCTTGTTCAATTGTCGCGCGGCCTCGAGTACATTGAGTGCGCCGATGCCAGTCGTCTGAACGGTGTATTGCGGAGAATCAAATGAAACTCTCACGTGGCTTTGCGCGCCGAGGTTGTAAATCTCATCCGGCTCTAAATCTAAAACCAAGTTGGTGAGATTTTGACCGTCCGTTAAATCACCGTAATGCAAAAACAGTCGGGCCTTAGGGTCGTGGGGATCACAATAAATGTGGTCGATACGATTGGTGTTAAAGGTGCTGCTGCGCCGGATCAAGCCGTGAACTTCGTAGCCCTTGCTCAGAAGTAATTCGCTAAGGTAAGAACCGTCTTGGCCAGTAATCCCGGTGATGAGTGCTTTTTTCATAATGCTCTAAAAGTTGCTAAATTTAATTACATGATTGCCCGATGATCGATTTTGTTCTCAATCGGAGGTTGTGTGCAATCTTGAGTCTATTCTGATTGTCTTGGATTTGGACTCGCGAAGGAAATCTTGATAGGTCCTGCGGATACCATCAACTAAATCGATTTTTGCCTTCCACCCAGTTGAATGGATCAATGAGCAGTCGGTTCGTTTTACCGGCGTTCCATCGGGTTTGGATGTATCCTGCAAAATTTTACCATCATAACCAACGGCGTCGGAAATTAAACTTGCCAGTTCGGCGATTGTTACATCCGAGCCAGTCCCAACGTTGACCAAGCCAGGTGGATCGTCGAGTTTTAAGAGGTGCAGCAGACCATCGGCGAGGTCGTCAACATGTAAGAACTCACGACGAGGAGTTCCTGAGCCCCAGATAACCACTTCGGGCGCACCGGTTTGTTTGGCTTCGTGGATACGGCGGATTAGCGCTGGAAGAACGTGTGAGTTTTCAGGGTGGTAATTGTCTCCTGGTCCGTACAAATTCGTCGGCATTGCGGCGTGATAGATGACGCCGTACTGAGCACGATAGTACTGACACATTTTCAAGCCAGCGATCTTAGCAATTGCATAGGCTTCGTTGGTCAACTCTAGCGGACCACTTAACAGACAGCTTTCGGGCATCGGCTGAGGTGCCATCCTAGGGTAGATGCAGGTACTGCCAAGGAATAGAAATCTGGGCACCTCGTTGTGGTAGGCCGCATGAATCGAGTTGGCAGCCATCAACAAGTTTTGATAGATGAATTCGGCTGGAAAGGTGTTGTTGGCGTGAATGCCGCCGACTTTTCCTGCGCAAAAAATGACGGTGTCGGGTTGTTGTTCACGGAAAAACGGATCGACCTGAGATTGATCGGTTAAGTCGAGTTCCTGACGGGAACGGGTAATGATTTGCTCGACGCCGTTAGACTCTAGTGCTCGGGTGACCGCCGAACCGACCATACCTAGATGACCGGTGACAAAGACTTTTTGTTGGGTGAGGTCATTCACCGATCACCTTTTCCTGTTGGAGTTACTAGTTTCGATTCTAAGGTGTAAATTCACAAATGCGGATTGTCCAAATACCAAGGATCAGTTTCCAGACTAATGGTTGGAAGAATATTTGTTGGTTACGTTTTAGTGAAGTCGACACTGCCCCTTGGCTGACACCTGTTTTCGATAATATGTTGCCAAATTAATGGTGGTTTAAAAGTCTTCCAAGGCGATTTATACAATAACAACAGCGGAAGCGTTTGGGTATAGCAGTCTTTCAAAGTGCAGAAACTGGAGATAAACGCAGGACTAGTGCTTTTTTCAGATAAGAGTTTAACGTTGGGGTTGTAGCTGAGCTCGCCAAAACGGATAGTTAAGCGACAGCCTCTGGTTCCCCGAAATCTAGATGCAACAGAGAGCCAGCGAAGCTAACGCACGGTAAATTTGTCGCGATGTGAATTACTGTGTTTGTGTTCGAGTGGATTATCTTCGGTGTCTTGGTGTTTGCCAATTTGTGCCGCGTACAAGCGAGCCCCGGGAACGGCTGAAATGCCATGAGCGACCATGCTGAACACGACGGTCAATACCGAGATCGTTAGAATCTCTTCCCCGTGCGGCAGATTGAATTCGCCGATGACCAGTAGGGCAAAAAGTAAGGACGCTAAACCACGCGGTCCAAACCAACTGAGGAACAGGACCGTTAAAGTTTTCAGTCTCAATCCAATCAGCGACAAAGCGGTAGGTAACATTCGAATGACGGTTAGGCTGAGCGAGGCGTAGAGATAGCAATTGGCATTTGCTTTCTCGATCGCAGGGACAAGTGCGATCATTCCGAACAACAAAAAGGTTGCCAAGCCAAACAGTTGCCCTTCGGCTTCACCAAAATCGCGTAGCGGTTCGCCGATACTGTTGGCGAAACCGGAGATAGACATCCCGCCAACGAATGCGGCGATAAAACCATTGCCGCCAACTTGGATGGCTCCGGCCCAAGCGACGAGTGCTACTGCGACTCCAGAGAGTCGCAAAAAGTTCTCGTTGATGAGCCCCCGTTGTTTCGACGCTCGCAGTAGATAGCCGCCACCAAATCCGACAACGACCCCAACCAACGGACCCAGTGTCACTTGCATTAACCAATACACGAACCAACTTGATTGCTCAGTGCCCTCCCCTACCGAGGCCAATGCGGCAAACAGCATCACCAATGGTAGAACGATGCCATCGTTGAGCCCACTTTCAACGTTCAATGATTGGCGGATTCGAACCGGGACGATCGGCATCGATACGACCGCTTGACCGAGTGCCGCGTCGGTTGGAGCGAGGATTGCGCCTAGCAGGGCAGCTTCCCAGATTGAGAACTCGCCAAATATGAATCCAGCGATGACTGCACCCAATAAGATCGTTAACGGTAGGCTGATTCCCAATAACCGCACGGGGATTTTGTGTTCGCGAAACAACAACGGTAAATTGATTCGCGATGCGTCGATGAACAGAACGATGACCAGTGTCAGCTCTGCGACCAGTTCCAATGCCTCTTTGGCAAATTCTTCTTCGACAAAATCTCGAAACAGTAAAGCGAGCAAAACACCCGCCCCCACAAACACCATCGGCGGTGTAATGAACGAGTTATCAAATCGAGCCGATACTAACGCGAACAAGAATGTCACGACACCAAGAATCAGAAGTAGCTCTTCCATTAGTTCGTTCTTACTTGAAGGTACCGCCTCGTAATAGTCTCACGCAAAGGCGCGGAGGCGCAAAGTCCTTATCGCGACAACTCCTTTGCGTCTTCGCGCCTTTGCGTGAGTCTTATTTCGCTGTGATCGGTAGGAGATTTGATTTTCGTTGGTTGCAAAATTATGCCGGGCCAACACCGGCGTACTTGACCCCTGTAAGGTCAGCGATTTCTTTTTTCCAGGTTGTCAAATCGGTTACGTCAAACTTGTTCAGGTGGTCGTGTCCGCAAGCTCTTGCCAACACCACCATCAGTTGAGTTGAGGCTTCAAAGAAGTTTTGCAATCGTTTCGCGGACGCCTGAACTTTCAGCCTCGCTCGCAAATCCTCTTTTTGAGTTGCAATGCCGACTGGGCAATTATTAGTTGAACAGGCTCGCATGCCAAGGCAGCCGATCGCCTGCATGGCTGAGTTGGAGATCGCGACACCGTCTGCCCCTAGAGCGAGGGCTTTGGCAAAATCGGCGTCGGTTCTTAAGCCGCCAGTTCCGATCAACGTGACTTCTTCTTTACCGATTTTGTTCAAATGGTGCCTTGCCCGAGCGATTGCCGCCATCGTTGGGACTGAGATATTGTTTTTGAACACGTCGGGTGCGGCTCCCGTTCCACCGCCACGCCCGTCGATGATGATGTAGTCAACGCCAATCGCGATCGCGAAATCAATATCTTCTTCGATATGCTGAGCCGACATCTTCACGCCAATTGGGATTCCATCGGTTGCTTCGCGAACCTCGGCGGCGACTTTTTTATAGTCCTCGACGCCGTTGAAGTCTGGAAACCGCGAGGGACTGACGGCGTCTTGGCCTGGCTTGAGTCCGCGCACTTCAGCGATTTTGCCGACGACTTTTGAACCTGGTAAGTGACCGCCGGTTCCTGTTTTGGCCCCCTGCCCTGCTTTGAAGTGGAACGCTTGGCACTTTTTAACCTTGTCGACCGAATAGCCAAATCGCCCCGAAGCTAATTCGTAAAAGTAACGACTGTTAGCGGCTTGTTCTTCGGGAAGCATACCACCTTCGCCGCTGCAGATTCCGGTTCCTGCTAGTTCGGCCCCTGTCGCCAATGCGACTTTTGCTTCTTCACTAAGAGCACCGAAGGACATGTCGGAAACAAACAATGGAATCTTCAGACTCAGCG
>CAZHCH010000114.1:0-9675 GCA_964530985.1 uncultured Pirellulaceae bacterium
CCCAAACTTCCATCTCACCAAAGCGTTGGCCACCGAAACGAGCTTTACCACCGAGTGGCTGCTGGGTAATCAACGAGTAAGGCCCGGTGCTTCGAGCGTGAACTTTATCGTCAACCAAGTGGTGCAGTTTCAGCATGTAGATGTAACCGACGGTGGTTTCTTGCGTGCAGGCTTCACCAGTACGGCCATCAAACAAACGGTGCTTACCATGACGAGGCAAACCAGCTTCGTCCAAGCAATCGTTGATCTCAGCTTCGGTCGCACCATCGAATACAGGCGTGATCGCTTGGAAGCCAAGCTTCGAACCGGCCCAACCCAAGTGAGTTTCGAGGATCTGCCCTACGTTCATACGAGACGGAACACCAAGTGGATTCAACATGATTTGAATTGGCGTACCGTCTTCTAGGTAAGGCATGTCCTCGATCGGCAAGATCTTAGAAATCACACCCTTGTTACCGTGACGGCCGGCCATCTTGTCACCGACTGAAATCGTACGTTTGGTCGCGATGTAAACTTTGACCATCTGTAGCACACCGCTGCGAAGTTCATCGCCGCGCTTCATGCTGTTAACGACGCGATCACGAGCATCGATGGCCTTTTCAACCAACGGAGCATGTTCTTTGTAGATCGCCGTAACTAGCTTGATCTTATCATCGCTTCGCATCGAACCGATTACGCTGTTCAAGCGGAAGTTGGCTGCTTTTTCCGCGACAAACTTTGGATCTTGATCGCGTACCAACGGTGTCTCGTCTTCGTCGGTCAACGTCTTACCAGCGACTTTCTCCATCGCGACGATCATTTCGCCGAAAACTTCAGCAACGTGTTCATTGCCATCGTTCTCAGCAGCTTTAAGGTCCTTTTCGAAGATCTTTCGTTCTTCTTCTGAAAGACTCATGCGACGCGAGAAACGTTGAGTGTCGATAACGATGCCTTCGATACCGGAAGAAACTTCCAGCGAATCGTTTTTGACATCTTCACCGGCACGACCAAAGATAGCGTGTAGTAGCTTTTCTTCGGGAGTAAGCTCGGTCTTCGATTTTGGCGAAACCTTACCGACCAAGATATCACTTGGACGGACATAGGTACCAACGCGAATGATACCGTTTTCGTCAAGGTTCCGAAGAGCCTTCTCGCTAACGTTGGGAATGTCACGAGTGAATTCTTCTCGCCCAAGCTTCGTTTCACGAACCTCAACATCAAACTCTTCGATGTGAATCGAAGTGTAAGTGTCGTTGCGGACAAGTTCTTCACTGATGATGATCGCATCTTCATAGTTGCAACCGTCGAACGACATAAAGCCGACCAACACATTGCGTCCGAGTGCCAACTGACCTTTGTAAGTCGCAGCACCGTCAGCGATCACTTCACCTTTTTTGACCTCTTGGCCAGGCTTGATCAGTGGTTTTTGATTTTGACAAGTTCGCTCGTTCAAGCCAACGTACTTTTTCAAGTCGTAAACATCGTTGCCGATTTCGATTCGAGTCGAATCAACGTACTTGACCTTTCCTGCTCGCTTGGCCCGGATCAACATCGCCGAGTTCTCAGCGACTTGAACTTCCATACCTGTACCGACAATCGGCGGCTCGGCCACCAACAGCGGAACTGCTTGACGCTGCATGTTCGAACCCATCAAGGCCCGGTTCGCATCGTCATGCTCAAGGAACGGAATCAAACCCGCAGACACGCCGACCATTTGTGCCGGTGCGATGTCCATGTACTTGATGTCGTCTGGGGCAGCCAGTTCAAAGTCAGCTTTAAAGCGAGCCACAACATTGCCGCCCAGTGCTTTGCTGGCAACGATCGAACCATTTTCAATTGGTGTATCCGCCGGTGCGACGTAGGCTTCGGTTTCTTCGTCAGCTCGCAACCAAGCGACTTCGTCAGTGACCTTGCCGCCTTTGACAACGATGTAAGGAGTCACCAAGAAGCCGTAGTCGTCCACACTAGCGTAAATCGCGAGGCTTGAAATCAAACCAATGTTTGTGCCTTCTGGCGTTTCAATCGGGCAGATGCGACCGTAGTGAGAAATGTGAACGTCACGAACTTCAAAGCCTGCTCGTTTACGATTCAAACCACCAGGGCCAAGAGCCGAAAGACGACGTTCGTGAGTCAACTGCGACAATGGGTTGGTCTGGTCAACCACTTGTGAAAGTTCACCGCGACCGAAGAAGTAATCGATTGCCGCTGAAACGCTTTTCGGATTGACCAAACTGCGAGGCGTCATGTCCTCTTGATCGCGGAGGCTCATACGTTCTTGAACTGTACGACGAAGCTTCAAAAAACCTTTGCGAAGTTCATCGCAAGCCAGCTCGTCGATCGTTCGCAGACGCCGGTTACCCAAGTGGTCAATATCGTCGACATGAGCATCGCCACCGGGTGTGGACAACTCAAGAATATATCGAACTGACTCAAGAATATCTTCTGGGCGTAACGTCATCTCTTTTTCACTGACGTTGAGGCCTAGCTTCCGGTTGATCCGGAAACGACCGACGCGGCCTAAGCGATAACGATTCGAATCGAAGAACTTTTCGCGGAACAGAGTGCGAGCCTTTTCCAAAGCCGGCGGGTTACCTGGACGCAAACGCTGGTAAATTCGCAGCAGTGCTTCTTCGTGGCTGGATGTGTTATCTTCAATCAATGAGTTGAAAATCAACGATGTCTTTGGCGGCATCATGATCTCAACTATCTTCACACCAGAAGTACAAATCAGCTCGGCCGCGTCTTTGCCGATCTTATGACCGACCTCAACGATGATCTCGCCAGAACGATTACTGGTTGAAGGGTACACGATATCATCGACCGCAATTTTACCTTCGAGCTTTGCAGCACTACGGCCATCGACGACCTTGACTTTTTTGGTCTCGTAGAACGCACGCAAGATGTCGGAATCTTCGCTGTATTTCGGGTCCATCGCACGCAACAGCGTCAGTGCCGAAAACTTACCGCTTTGGTCAATCCGAACCGTCAACGCATCTTTCTTAGTCGCATTGACTTCGATCCAACTTCCTCGCTCAGGAATCACGCGGCAACTGGCCAGCTTACGATCGGAAGTCGTATCGTTTTCCATCACAAAGTCGATGCCCGGGCTACGGTGCAACTGACTAACGACAACCCGCTCGGCTCCGTTGATGATAAACTCACCACCGCCGAGCATGACTGGAATGTCGCCCAAGAAAACTTCTTCTTCGATCGCCTGCTCTTTGTCCAAACGCAACCAGACACGGAAAGGCTGGCCGTAAGTCATGCGCAATTGTCGACACTCTTCGGGCGTGTAACGGGGCTTGCCAAGCTCATACCGAACATAACTAAGCGACAAACTTTTGTCGTAGCTTTGGATCGGGAAAATTTCTTGCAAAACACCTTCGATCCCGTGCAGCTTGCGCTTCTCCGGATTCTCTAACTGCAAAAAAGCAGCATAGCTTTTCGTTTGGATCTGAGTCAGATCAGGTGGCGTGCGATAATCGCGGCCACTGCCAAAGGTGCGTTTTTGTTCGGGTGCTAATCGTCGCTCAACAGGGGTTGCCATAAGCGCGGAATCTCCACTATCGGTTTACTGGGAAACAGTTGGGGGAAACGTTGGGCCAACATTAATGAAATGAGGAATGCTGGTAGGTCGTTGGTCGCAAACCAACTGATGAAGGCTTAGCAGAAAATTGCATGAAGCTTGGAAAGGCAATAACAAAGACGCCGATGCAAATGATACGAACGAGCCGACACGAAAATGGTCTGCGATCATGCGCACAAAAACCCCAACACATTTCTTGGCACTAAAGTGATGTCCAAGCCTGTGGTTGGAGTGCATGTAAAATCCCTGATATTGTCCGACCGCAACAAACCTGCCCAAATGTCGGCGCAAGGTTCTGACTGCAAGTAGACTGTTAAACTGACATCCTGTTATGTGGCATCATCAAGCCGGTCGTCTTTCCAAACACGAATTGGATAACCCAATCGCATAAGGTATTCAGGCCGAGATACTACCACAATTTACCAAATTTGACATCTGCTAGCTGAAAAAAGGCTTTTTTGATCACATGAGCTCCCGTAGGGGCAAAATGTGTCCATAACTGGCTCTTTAACGGGGAAGCGATGTTGTTTCGCTGAAACGAACGGTTTAAACGGCAATTGGCGGCACGCAAACGTACCGCCAATAGACTCCAATTTGTCACCGTTTCAGCAGAGAAGCTCAGCCAGCAAATTGACCAGTCCGGGCTTCATTCTGAAATCAATAAACACTCGATAGATCGAGAGCTTACTTGAGTTCGATGCTACCACCGGCAGCTTCAACGTCTGCTTTGATTTTGTCACAGTCTTCTTTCGAAGCTGCTTCTTTCAGAGTTGCTGGGCAGCCTTCGACCATTTTCTTGGCTTCCATCAAAGAAGCGCCAGTGATGGTTTTAACAACCTTCACGACGTCCAACTTCTTGTCGCCGAATCCAGTTAGGATAATGTCGAATTCAGTTTGAGCTTCAGCAGCTTCACCACCGCCACCGCCACCGCCAGCTGCCATAACAACGCCACCACCAGCAGCGGCTTTGATGCCGTGCTCGTTTTCTAGGTAGTCGCTAAGTTCTTTGGCCTGAACCAAAGTCAAACCTGCGATCTTGTCGCCCATGGCTTTTGCGTCAGCAGAATATTCTACAGTTGCTGTATCTTCGGACATTGGAGTCACCTTTCGTAATCTAGAGTCATTAGGTTGCGGGACCTAACGGCTCGTATCATCATTCAAAATTGTTGTTTGAAAAAAAATGTTCAGTGGAAACACTTCCAAGGAACCGATTCGAATTGCCGACTCCGCGATTGGCAACCGAAAACTTGCACCGAAGTGCTACCCTTGCGGGCAAGTACAGCACAATGTCGAAACATTAACGTGCTGAACCAAAATATTTAAACAGTTAAAGGTTAACTTGAAAGCCTCACCTAAAACTGGTTTTTGCTTCACAGCAGTTGCTGCTTTACTCTTCACCTTTTGACTTGACTTGAGAAACAAGTGCACCGCCCGGTCCGTTAAGCTGAGCAGCCAACTGAGCACCAGGGCCCATGATCTGCCCAACCAACATGCTGAGTTGCTCAGCGCGGTTAGGCCACTTGCTGATTTCAAGAACTTTTTCTGGAGTCAACTGAACTCCGTCCATCGCGCCACCGCGAGTCTCAAAAACCTCAAAGTCTTCTTCGTCTTTGTTTAACTCTGTAACTTCTTTGACCAAGCTGACAAAGTCGTCCGCACCCCAAAGCACAGCGTGTGTACCGCTGATGCCTTCGAATGCAGCCGCCAAAGACGATCCTTCAGTGGCTCGACGAGCCAAGCTGTTTTTAACGACCATCATTCCGATGCCTTTATCTCGCAAACGCTTGCGAAGGGCACTTGTGGAGTTTGCATCCATGCCGATAACGTTCGCCAGAACGCAATCATCAACTCCATCGAGCCGATTGGACAGGTCTTTTGCAAGTAGGTTTTTTACTAATTTACTCATGACATTTTCACTTCAAAGTCATGCGGCGTTTTGCTCAGAAAGCTGAGCACTGATTTATACCGCAGGTTTAGTGTTTTGAAAGTTGATCACAGGCCAAGCAGTCGGCCTGCAAACGGGACCATCGACTAGGCGGACACCATGATGCCGGGGCTCATTGTTGCCGTCAAGGAAATCCCCTTAACATAAGTGCCTTTGATCGAATTTGGCTTAAGCGAGTCGATATAGCCAAGGAATGCAGTTGCGTTATCCTTGATCTGATCCGTCGAGAAGCTCAGCTTGCCAAGAACCGCATGGACATTGCCGCCCGTATCATTGCGAAACTCAACCTTACCAGCCTTGTATTCGCTGACCGCTTTTGCCACATCTGGAGTCACTGTTCCAGCACGAGGCGAAGGCATCAAGCTGCGAGGACCAAGAACGCGTCCAAGGGGGCCAACAACGCCCATCATGTCCGGTGCCGCAATGCAGACGTCGAACTCGAGCCAACCGCCGCTAATTTTTTTAGCGAGATCTTCTTGGCCGACTTCATCAGCACCAGCCTCAGCTGCCGCTTCGGCCGCTTTGTCTTTTGCAAACACAACAACGCGTTGTGTTTTCCCAATACCGTGTGGCAGCACGACCGAACCGCGAACGATCTGGTCAGCTTGCTTGGGGTCAATCCCCAACAGCATGTGGATTTCTACTGTCTGGTCAAACTTCGTTCCATCAAACCCTTTCAGGATCGAGATCGCTTGATCCAGATCAACAGGATTCTCAGGAACTTTTGACAAAAGTTCCGTGTATCGTTTAGATTTTTTCATTGTAAAAACTCGAGTGTTGAGGTCAAACACAACTACTTAAAGTCGCTCCCTCCGGCTAGTGAATTCTGGCTGCATTCGTCACCACAACTGGCGGTGACAGAAGGCTGCAACCTAACCTTCGACTTCCAGACCCATGCTCCTCGCGGTGCCCATGATCATGCGGGTTGCATGCTCAAGATCCCGTGCATTCAGGTCTGCCATCTTCTTTTCGCAGATCTCTTCAATCTGTTTCATCGTAACCTTGCCAACCTTATCACGGTTAGGCACGCCAGAGCCTTTTGCGATACCAGCGGCTTGCTTCAGCATTGACGCCGCTGGAGGACTCTTCGTGATGAAGTCAAACGAACGGTCGTTGTAAACCGTGACGATAACTGGAATCGGAGTTCCGTTGTATTCTTTCGTGCGGTCATTAAATTGCTGGACGAACTGGCCCAAGTTAATGCCGAATTTACCAAGCGAAGTACCAACCGGAGGTGCCGGCGTGGCTTGACCACCTGGAACCTGGAACTTTGCTTCACCTGTTACTTGCTTCGCCATGATTTCAACTAAATATCGTTACACCGTGTGAACGCGACCCGCTTAGGTCGCCGTCATTCGGTTGGTTTATACTTTTTCTACGTGCCAGTGATCCAGTTCGACTGGATTCGGGCGGCCGAAAATATTGATCATTACTTCAATGCGACCGTTTCGTTCGTCAATCGACGAAACATCACCTTCGTGGTTCTGGAAATAACCTTCCTTAACACGAACACGCTGCCCAACGACAAACGGAATCGCAGTTTTGATTTTCTCTTCTCCGTCCTCTTCTTCAGGAGGCCGACTGGTTGCTAGAATCCGAGCGATTTCCTCAGCGGACAATGGTGCCGGTTTCCCAGAGGAACCCGTGAAGTCGCCAATGCCTGATGTCTCTCGCACCAAGAACCACGACTCATCGTTAATGGCCATGTTCACAACAACATAGCCCGGGTATAGCTTCCGCTTAATCACCCGCTGCTTGCCAGCCTTATTGAACTCTCGAACATCCTCGGTCGGAACCACAATGTCCCCAAAGTAGCGATCCAGACCGCCTACAGAAACACGACGCTTGAGTTGCTCGCAGATGGTCCTCTCGCGGTTCACTTGAACCTTCAAGATATACCAATCCATCTCAATCTCTTCGTCTTCGTCGGGAACCGAATCTTCATCGACAAACTGTTCGATCGGCGAAACGTCCTCGTCGTCTTCGTCGTCGTACCCATCTTCGTCATCAGTAACCAACTCGTCTGCTGTGAAGCCAAACTCGTCAACTTCCGCAGCAGGGTTCGCAGTCGGCTGCGCGAGAGTTTCGTCCGCAGCGGTCGACTCCAAAGGCAATTCTGGATTGATATCGTTTGTTGACATTTAAGTTACCGCCAGCCGATTACCCTGAGGATAGTGTCGACCATACCGCCACCTGAATAGCGAATCCCAATTAGCTCGAAAATTGCCGTCCAGATTGCATCAAAGAAAAACAAAAACGCGGCCATTGCGAAAATAACAAACATCACCACAACCGACGAACGCCAAAGCTGCTCGCCATGAGGCCAAGAAACCTTGTTCATCTCTGCTTCTACTGCAATCAGAAAGTTTGCAAACACCGAGTAGTTAACCAAGCGAAAACCAATCCAAGCGATTACCGCAGCAATCAAAGCCATGCCGCCGTAGCCAGCAAGTGAGTTCGTCAGAAAGGCACGCTGAAGCTCCCAAGCAACCAAACAGCCCAACAATGCGATCGTAATAAACGTCACTTGCCGAACGATACGTCCTTGATTTGCTTTGTATAGCTCAAACCGAAACAGCTCAGGCCAAAAACTAGCCTTGGCACTCTCCGTTTTCTTTTGATTTGCTACCGAACTCATGACAACCCTTTTTGGTTACACTTCCAAGATCATTCCTTTGACCCGTTACAACAATCTGTTGTAACATCGATGCCAGCACTAGCTAGACATCGAACTTTACTCAAATGGCAGGGGCGGAGGGACTTGAACCCGCAACCGCTGGTTTTGGAAACCAGTGCTCTACCAATTGAGCTACACCCCTATGATTTGATCACCGGGATCTGGCCAGTCCATCGAGTCGGTACGATAAGCGAAATCTGAAAATCGCCAAGCCCAAATCAGCAAATAACTCGCCATAATCACGGCAAAGCGTCGCGGATAACCGCGACGCTTTCCATTGATTGTTTTTACTTTCTGCCTGAAACCGCTTGGTCACCCCGAAGGGCAAAAAAGCAAGATACCGGCAAACATCAACTTAGTCGATGATCTTAGTGACAACGCCCGAACCAACGGTGCGGCCACCTTCGCGAATCGCAAAGCGAACTCCGTCGTCCATCGCGATTGGCTTTTGCAGCTCAACCTTGATTTTGACGTTGTCTCCCGGCATGCACATCTCTGCTTCAGACAGATTCGCAGTACCCGTTACGTCCGTAGTACGGAAGTAAAACTGTGGGCGATAACCGCTAAAGAATGGAGTGTGGCGTCCGCCTTCGTCCTTGCTCAAGCAGTAGATCTCAGCTTCAAACTGGGCATGAGGAGTAATTGTACCCGGCTTAGCCAAAACCTGACCACGCTGAATGTCTTCACGCTTAACACCACGAAGTAGGATACCGACGTTGTCGCCAGCTTGGCCTTGATCCAAGATCTTGCGGAACATCTCGACACCAGTGCAGGTTGTCAAACGAGGCTCAGCTTCAAGACCGATAATCGCGACTTCTTCGCCAGTCTTGATAACACCACGCTCGATACGACCGGTTGCTACGGTACCACGACCTTCAATGGAGAAGACGTCTTCGATCGCCATTAGGAATGGCTTGTCTTCTTCTCGCTTTGGCTCAGGAACATGAGCGTCAATTGCATCCATCAACTCGCTAATGCATTTAGAGGAAGCTTCGTCACTTGGGTTTTGCAATGCAGGCAAAGCCGAACCGCGAACAATTGGAGCGTCTTCGTCGAAGCCGTACTTGCCAAGCAGTTCACGAGCTTCCATTTCGACTAATTCCAGCAATTCTTCGTCGTCGACCAAGTCACACTTGTTCAAAAAGACAACCAAGGCCGGAACGTCAACTTGGCGAGCCAGTAGGACGTGCTCTTTCGTTTGAGGCATTGGGCCGTCAGCAGCAGAGACAACCAAGATCGCACCGTCCATCTGGGCGGCACCGGTGATCATGTTCTTTACAAAGTCAGCGTGACCTGGGCAGTCAATGTGAGCGTAGTGACGGTTGTCACTTTCGTATTCCACGTGAGCTACCGCGATGGTCACGGTTTTAGTTTCATCACGCACAGTACCGCCTTTGGCGATATCCGAGTAGTTCTTTGCCTCAGCCAGGCCCTTAGCGGCTTGGACAGCAAGGATCGCTGCGGTGGTCGTAGTTTTACCATGGTCAA
>CAZHCH010000115.1:0-9574 GCA_964530985.1 uncultured Pirellulaceae bacterium
GTTTCCATGGTTTCGGATTTGTTCGCCGCGAACGGAACTAGTGTGGTGGTACGGGATGTTGATCCGGGTGCGGTAGACGGGGATGCGGGTGAGCATGGTGACGGTCATGCTGCCGGTGAACATCAGTCAGATCGTATTAAAGAGCGAGTTGATCCTGGGTTTTGGCCCAATATGTTGACGCTGTTGATGTTGGTGGTGCTGCAAGCGGTACTGGGTTTTGACAATTTGCTGTACATCTCGCTGGAGTCCAAAAAGGCTCCTGCGGACAAGCGCCAGGCCGTCCGAGCATGGGGTATCGGGTTAGCAATCTTTTTGCGGATTGCCTTGTTGTTTGCGCTGTATTCCGCCAAAGAGTTCTTTGAGAAGTTTTCTGTATTTCAAACGGACACCGAATATTTTGCTGCCAATGTGAACTTGCACAGTTTGATCGTTTTGGTGGGTGGCATTTTTATCATGTACACCGGCGTGAAGGAAATTTGGCACATGACTCAGATGGAAGACCACGGGCATGGTCATGATGACGGAAAACAGAAATCGCTTGCGATGGTGGTTTTCTGGATCGTGTTGATGAACATCGTCTTCAGTTTCGACTCGATTTTGAGTGCGATGGCACTGACGGACGTTCTGTGGGTGATGACTGCCGCAATTATTATTAGCGGCGTGTTGATGATCTACTTAAGCGAGCGCGTGTCGACGTTTTTGGAAAAGAACCGCATGTACGAGGTGTTGGGTTTATTTGTGCTGTTGATCGTTGGCATCATGTTGGTCAGCGAAGGCGGGCATTTGGCTCACCTTAAGTTCTTTGGCAATTACGTTCAGCCGATGACTAAAACCACGTTCTACTTCGTGTTGGCCGTGCTTGTGCTGATCGACGTTGTGCAAGGTCGTTATCAAAAGAAGCTGTTGGCCAAGCGCAAGACGGCAAATGAGGGCCACGCTTAATTAGGGCGTGCTTGGTGTTGTCGGTAGTTTTGGCGATTCAGGCAAGCTTGCTGTCACTTTTTTGTTTTATGAAACGTATTGGCGTAATCCGCATATTTTCCTAAACCTACCTAACCGGCAAAGTCGATGACCCGAAGGACGGTTCTTCGTCTGTCACAAATATATAGGTTGGAAAATCTGATGCCTGCTATCAATTCACTCTTCATTAATTCTTGCCGGCCTCTTTGGCTAGCGGCTATCGTTGTTTTGTCTCCTTTTGTGGGGAGTGCAAACGGCCAAGAAACGCCGGCTCAGCGTTACGAGCCAGTTCGTTCGAACGTTTACGATGCTCCAAAGACCGATTCAGACTACTATCCCGAGCGCGTTCATCGTGAAGGTGTGCGACAGATTTCGTATCAGCAATCGGTTGAGCCGGCGGTTCCCGCGATTTTGGCAGGTACGAAAGATTCAGATTCGACTGCTCGGAGCAACTCGTTTTTGCCACCAACACCGGTTGTGGGTGGGAGTTCACGGACCATGCCGCGGAAATCTCCAGCTGATTTCGCGAACCAAATGGGGGTTCGTCAACAGCCGTTCAATCCCGGTCAGTCCACACGTAAAGTTGCTTCGCAGACAACAACAGGTACAGCCAAGGCGGCAACGATTCCTGTTGGCGTAGCTCCACAAACCAATACTCTGCCAATTTCGCAGAAAACCAGTCAGCCGCCTGCGCCTACTGTTCAGCAGGTTGCAGCGACCGCGGCGGCAGGGCGTTCACCAGTTGAAACTGAATCGATTCGTTCAAACGTGAGTAATCGATTTTCAAGTGACCTTCGTGGTCGAACGATACAGGTAGCTCCGCAAGTCCAGCCTTCGGTTGGGCGAATCGAAGCAACTCAAAGGGTTGCTGAGGTGAATTCCGACGGCGTGGTTATGGATCAACAAGTACAACCGACTACTGCAGTTACTCCAGTTCCACAAAATGCCTCTATCAAAATTGGAGCACCGGCGATCGAAGTGGTCACCGTTGGCCCAGATACGATATCAATTAATAAGCGATCTGAATATAAAGTGGTTGTTCGCAATAACAGCAGCATGAAGGCAGAGCGAATTTTGGTTGGCATTAACATGCCGACTTGGGTTGATATCGAGAATCTATCGCTGACTTCCGGTGGAAAAGAAATCACGGACGGACAAGATCAGGCGCGGCTGGTTTGGAGCGTCGATCAGGTTCCAGGTAACTCGAGCCAAACGATGACGATCTCTGCGATACCACGCAAAGCCGAGATATTCGATGTAGGTGTTGAGTGGACGTTGGTTCCACTTGTCGGGAAAACATCGATTCGTGTGACAGAACCAAAGCTTGAAATGGCGATATCAGGCCCCAGTGAAGTGCAGTACGGGGAAACCGCTCTGTATCATGTATCAGTTCGCAACCCAGGGACAGGGGCGGCTGAGGACGTAAAGGTCATGCTTCCTGAGGCGCTTGGTGGCGAGCGTGCTACGTTGGGAGTCATCCCGCCGGGTAAAGAGAAACATTTTCAGGTTGAGTTGTTGGCTCGTGCAGCTGGCGATTTGAACTTGTTGGCCACAGCGGCTGCTGACGGAAATCTGAAAGCCACTGCTGAGCGAGCGTTGATCGTTCGCCGTGCGGGATTGGCGGTTGCGATGAATGGTCCAGCGCTAAAGTATTCGGGTGGTGTCGGGAAGTACTCGGTAACTCTGACTAACACTGGCGATGCGACAGCAACCGAGCTAGAGGCTGCCGTGGCGTTGCCGAGTGGTGTTAAGTATCTGAAAGGCGTTGACGCAGCTAAACTAATTGACGGTGGTATGCTTTGGCCAGTTGGTTCATTGGCTCCTGGCGAAAGCCGCAACTATGAATTGTTCTGTCAGTTAGATACATCAGGTGATTTACAACTGGAAGTAGGAGCTCGTGGTAGCCAAGGTTTGGCTGCTGAAGGCATTTTCAAAACAAAGGTTGAGACAATTGCTGACTTGGTGCTTTCAGTGGCTGACCTAAAAGGTCCATTGCCAACAGGTGAGCAAGTTCCTTACACGATCAAAATTCGTAACCGCGGTACCAAAGCGGCCAAAGCTGTCAAATTAGTCATGCAGTTTTCCGATGGTATTGAGCCTCGGTCAGCGAAAGGAATTGACCATCAGATTGCTCCAGGCAAAGTTGTGTTCTCTCCAATTGCTCAAATTGATCCCGGGCAAGAGATGGTGTTTGAGGTTAAGGCAGAGGCGTATAAAAGCGGCACTCACATCTTCCGGGCTCAGCTTACCTGTGACGACTCCGACGTACGGGAAATCGCAGAAGGAACTACACGGTACTTTGGTGATCCAGTTGATCCGCCAGCGATGTCGAGCAACAGTCCTTCGGCCAGCACGGCAGATGTAGGCGGAAACTCGTTTCAATAAAACTTGATTTTCTGACGATCAATACAAAAAATGGCAGCGACTGATCAATTTTCAGGGCTGCCATTTTTCATGCGCGAGTTAACGGACGGATGCTCTGGCGAAAATCCGGATTTTTGCGACCGTCGGTTGAGCTATTCAGCAATTGAGAACGAGAAAATAGTGGTTTGCTTGTACTTTTCGCTTGGGCGTAGCACGGTTGAAGGGAACTTCGGCTGATTCGGCGAGTCGGGATGATGTTGTGCCCGAAGCGAAATTCCTGTGTGTTTTTGCAGTCCGCCGCTGGCAGGTAGGCCGTCGAGCGAATTCGCGGTATCCAATTGCAGGCCCGGCTGAGTAGTCCAAACATCCATTCTACGACCGGATTTCCGAGAAATAAGAGTCGCGGCGGAAGCTATTTCACCAGTTTGCGAATTGAGTACAAAGTTATCATCGTAGCCGTTGAACGTATCATCGATCGTTTGCGGCTTGTTGATGGAAACTCGTGATGAGGTTGAGTGGTCGAACTGACCTATTTCAACGAGTTTACGAAAGTCAAATCGAGTATCGCTCACCGGCTCAAATTCGCCGGTAGGAATCTGTTGATCGTTCAAAACTAAGCGTTGATCGGAATCAATCTGCAGCTCATGAGAGGTAATGGAATCGGCTGCACTACCGTCAAGGTTCCAAAAAATCTGTTGTGTCAGATTGATGGGCGTCGGTGCATCGCACTCGGCTTCCATTTCAATTGAAAGTTGATCTTCATTGCTGAGCAAGTACGTAACACTGACCGAGCACGTTCCTGGATAACCTTGATCACCGTCGGGGCTTGTTAGAAACATGCGAACACCAACCGAGTCGGCATCGACGATTTCTTCGGTTGACCAAACTTGTTTGTCGAATCCTTGATTCCCGCCATGCAAGTGATGCTTGTCGTCGTTGATACTCAGCGAGTACTGTTGGCCGTCGAGCGAAAATTTTCCATTGGCGATACGATTTGAAAATCGCCCTATTGTGGATCCAAAGTATGCTTTGCACGCTTGATAACCCTCAATCCCCTCGCAATTAAGAACGACATTGTCAAATGATCCATTACGGTCTTTCGTATTCACCGCCACAATGGAGGCTCCCCAGTCGATGACTTCGAAAGAAAATCCGTTTTTGTTCGAACATACGTAACGTGAAATGGGTACGCCATCGGTAACTCCATACGGATGGTTGACAATGTTCAATCCCAATGGTGGAGAGTTAGCGGCCGGGTCAGACCCGTCTAGCTGAGCTGTAAATTGAGCTGGTGTTGTTGCCGACCCTTCCTCGGGCGGTGCCGCTTGATTGCTGGAACGTACTAACACGGCGAACAGACAACCAATCATAAATGCTGCAAGGCAAAATCCGATTTTCATGTTATTTTGCTTTAGTTGGATGTCGCTGGAGCTCTTCTGTCATTTCCCTAGACTGCCACTATTATCAATTGAAAATGTGCTTTGAATAGGGACTTTGGCTCCGTTGTGATTAAAAATATCAATGAGTTGGTTAAATTAAAGCGGTCGGTAGTTAGTTGTCGGAGAGTTGCGGTGGTGCCGTTCTGATAGGTCAGGGAAACTAATCTAGGTCGTTTTGAAGGTCTTTGTGGACTTGCGAAAGCTTGTTCGTTGCAATTCTCGTAGTAAAAAATGGCTTAAATCCTAGGATTTCTGATAGAATTGTAAAAACCGCCGGGGAAAAGTTGGGGGTGGCCAGGCGAAAGGTTACGGGTGGCAGCGCAGTCTGTTGACCTTGGTACAATCTGAACTAGTATCTGTGCCTACAGCATGATTTTTTATTGCTGAACTTTATCCACTTTCTAATCAATGTATTTCGAGAATCATGGCAATCGCAATTGTAACCGGGTCCGCTGGACTGATCGGCTCAGAGGCTTCACGGCATTTTGCAAAATCGGGATTAACCGTTGTCGGTATCGACAACGATATGCGACGAGAGTTTTTTGGCGATGAAGCGTCAACAAACTGGCAGCGTGGCGTGCTTGAAACCGAATTAGGTGATGGCTACGTTCATGTTGACGCGGACATCCGCGACCAAGACGCGATGGGTGAATTGTTTGCAAAGTATGGAAACGACATTAAGCTAATCGTTCATACGGCCGCTCAGCCTTCGCATGATTGGGCGGCTCGCGATCCTCACAAAGACTTTACTGTCAACGCTAACGGCACGCTGAATTTGCTTGAATGTACTCGTCAACATTGTAAAGATGCCGTATTTATTTTCACCTCGACGAACAAGGTGTATGGCGATACGCCGAATCGATTACCGTTAATCGAAAAGGAGTTGCGTTGGGAAATTGACCCGTCACATGAATTCGATAACGGCATACCAGAATCAATGTCGATCGACAGCTGCATGCACAGTTTGTTTGGTGCGTCGAAGGTCGCTGCTGATGTGATGGTTCAGGAGTACGGTAAGTACTTCGATATGAAAACCGCATCCTTCCGCGGCGGGTGCTTAACAGGTCCAAACCACAGCGGCACTCAGTTGCACGGTTTTTTGGCTTACTTAATGAAGTGCACGATGACCGAGACGCCGTACAAAGTGTTTGGGTATAAAGGAAAGCAAGTTCGCGACAATATCCACAGTTACGATTTGATTCAGGCTTTTGATCATTTTTACCGTAGTCCCCGCAGTGGCGAGGTTTACAACATTGGTGGTTCGCGTTTTAGCCATTGTAGTATGCTGGAAGCAATTCAATTGTGCGAAAAGATCTCCGGTAAAAAGCTGTCGTACACTTATGAAGACGACAATCGTATGGGCGATCATATTTGGTACGTCAGTGATGTTAGCAAATTCCAAAGTCACTATCCTGATTGGAAGCTGACAAAGAACGTCGAGACTATTTTGACTGAGATTTT
This sequence comes from uncultured Pirellulaceae bacterium, assembly GCA_964530985.1. Classification (GTDB taxonomy): domain Bacteria; phylum Planctomycetota; class Planctomycetia; order Pirellulales; family Pirellulaceae; genus Mariniblastus. Next base: position 6,225 of record CAZHCH010000115.1, read on the forward strand.
TCAGTTCAACACTGAGCGTTGGCAGGAGCCGGTAGCATGATTGATCGAGGCGAGTTCAATCTGTTGGGCGTAAAGATTAATGCGGTTGATTATGAAGCGGCGGTTGACAAGATTATGGTGGCAGGCAAGCAACGTAACCCGTTAGGTGTTTCTGCATTGGCTGTTCATGGTGTGATGACTGGCGTGTTGGACAACGAACACCGTTATCGGTTGAATGATTTAGAGCTCGTTGTTCCAGACGGGCAACCAGTTCGGTGGGCATTGAATTGGTTGCATGGAACGAAGCTCAAGGATCGCGTCTACGGGCCAAATTTGATGTTGAAAACATGTGAGGCCGCGGCTGAGCAAGGACTATCAGTTTTTCTATTCGGTGGTAAACAGGAATTACTGGCCGATCTACAAGCAAGCTTGCTTAAAAAATTTCCGAAGTTAAAGATCGCCGGAATGTTGGCGTCGAAGTTTCGAACCGTTTCGGCAAAAGAAAAGCAGGAGATCATTTCGACGATACGTAAAAGTGGTGCGTCGATTGCAATGGTGGGGTTAGGCTGTCCACGACAAGAAGTCTGGGCTTACGAGTTTAAAAACGAACTTGAGATGCCGGTTTTGGCGGTTGGAGCCGCGTTTAATTTTCATGCAGGTCAATTAGATCAAGCACCACCGTTGATGCAGCGATGGGGGCTCGAATGGTTTTATCGGTTGCTCAAAGAGCCAAGGCGTTTGTGGCACCGGTATTTAGTTTTAAACCCTTACTTCCTGAGCTTGGTATTTCTACAGCTGACTTGCTTAAAAAAATTCGATCCGGATACGAGCGATTTGCCGGAACACGAAATTTTGTACGGCTAAGACTTTGCGCCGATTAGCCGTTGCACGGCCAAACGAATCGTACCTTCAACTAATTTATATCGGGCGGTCAATTGCTGGATTCAAAATCTAGCGTTTGACTCGCCCGTTTTTTGCGAGCTGGCGTACTGTAGCAGCGGTTTCTTGCGGATGCCTCGTGTTCATTCGGGCGGAAACACTTAGACTGCATTGCTCGATCCGTTTTTCTGTTCGTAACCGAGCCAAGATTTTGCAACGCCCTGAACCACAAGTCACTGTCGCGAAAAGTACATCGGACGGGACTTCGATCAGCTTTCGGAAGGGGATCGTATTCGCGCTGATGGCGCAAATACTCTGGGGGATGTTTCCAATTTACCTGAAACTGCTCCGCCCTACCCCGGCAATGGACATTGTGGCGCATCGTGTGGCTTGGTCGTTCGTGTTCTTGATTTTGTTGACATGGATTGGGTCGCAGTTTCGGTTAAAAGGTTGGCCGCGTTGGTCAGAACTGGCCGAACAATTTCGCAGTTCAAAGGCAATGGGGCAGTTGCTGGCCGCGTCCATTTTGATCGCCGTCAATTGGATCGGGTTCGTATTGGCGATCTCGCTAGACCGAACGATAGACGCCAGTATTGGCTATTACATTTGTCCTCAAGTGGTCGTGCTACTGGGTGTGATATTCAAAAATGAGCGGCTGTCACCAATGCAATGGATTGCCTTTTGGGTAACTTCATTGGGAGTGCTGGTGATGGCCGGTTCGGAATCAGGAATTCCTTGGCTGGGGCTGACCGTTGCGTTTTCGTTTGGGTTTTATGCATTGACCAAAAAGTACATTACTTGTCAGGCGACGACCAGTTTGACGTTTGAAACTGGGTTCTTGTTTTTGCCAGCGGCAGCATTTTTGATGTGGGGTGGAGTTTGGTTTTCCGCAGAAGTTGCCGCTGAACCGGAGATAAGCTGGATTTCGCCGTTGGGCTTGCAGTTGTTGTTGGTTTTCTCGGGAATTGCGACGGTGTTACCGTTGCTTTTGTACGTGTCGTCCGTCAAGTACTTGCCGCTGTCTTTGGTGGGGGTGTTTCAGTTTCTTGGGCCTACGATTCAGTTTGGGCTGAGTGTCTTTGTGTTTGATGAACCATTGGATTGGCCACGTCTGGTGGGGATTTTTCTAATCTGGACCGGGGTGTTGTTCTTTTTGCGAGGGGCCCGGCAAGCTAGTTCGCCAGATCGCCCAGCAGACGTGAATTAAGTCAGCGAAATCGGGTTTGTAGTCTGGGCTTTCGCCCGAAATTTCGCCGGAACGCGATAATCAAGAAAGAACGATTTGGTCCATGATGGACGAAGCCATTCGGGTCTGCCAGTTTGTCACTGGAGCTCTACGGAGGAGTTAATACAGGCGGCGGACTTAGCAGTGATTTTCAATGTCATTGGCCATTAAGAGCAGATTGCCGGTGAATTATCACAGGAAAACGCTTTGAATGTTTTTTTTCTTTAATTGAGCCAGTTTGGCCCGTGAGTTGCCATAAGGCTGGGAACAATTAACTACCAACGCAATAATGTCAGGCCACTGGGTGCCACCTATTGGTTTTGACACGGAGCCTCCCAAAAACGGAACTAGCGGTAATTGCCGTATTCGACGTTGTTTTTGGGTAAATCAAAATACAGGAGTAACATTGATGGCCGCTGCGAAGAAAAAGTCTTCCAAGAAAACTGCCAAGCCAAACCTAAAGCCGCTTGGAGATCGCATTGTTGTCCAGCGAGAGGTGTCTGAGGATACAACCGCCGGCGGGATCTTCCTGCCTACTTCGGCTCAGAATAAGCCTTCACGAGGCACCGTTGTCTCGATCGGCGATGGAAAGATTCTGGCCGACGGCTCACGAAGCGGACTACAAGTCAAGCCGGGCGACAAAGTCTTGTTCACCAGTTACGGTCCAGACGAAATCAAATTTGGTGACAATGAACTGTTGCTGATGCGAGAAGATGACGTTCTGGCGGTAGTCGATTAAGCCGCCTGCTGAGTTCGGCCGAAAACATCGATTCGTTTGTTGATCGAACTCAGCCAATCAATCTATTTACAATCCAAGATGTTTGCAATCCGATTTGATCGCAAACCAATATTACAAAAAAACCTCTGAACTTAGGAGTTCACATCATGCCGAAAATGATTGCCTTCGAACAAGAAGCTCGTGAAGCTATCCGACGTGGCGTTTCAAAATTGGCTCGCGCCGTCAAAGTCACCTTGGGGCCAAAGGGCCGCAACGTCATCCTGCAAAAGAGTTTTGGTAGCCCAACCGTCACCAAAGACGGCGTTAGTGTCGCCAAAGAAATTGAACTGGAAGACGCTTACGAAAACATGGGCGCTGCCATGGTTCGCGAAGTCGCCAGCAAAACCAGTGATGTCGCTGGTGACGGAACCACGACTGCGACTGTGATGGCTGAAGCGATCTTTAACGAAGGTTTGAAGGCCGTCACCGCCGGAGTTAACCCAATCCAAATGAAGCAAGGCATCGAAGCAGCTGTCGCTGATCTTTGCG
>CAZHCH010000116.1:0-9548 GCA_964530985.1 uncultured Pirellulaceae bacterium
GTTAGCGGAACATGGTTAACGTAACGCCGACACCCAACTCGTGGACTACCAAACGTGTACACGCCAGCAGGTTCCATTTTCAAATAGGACAACACGCAACGCCCACCGCAGATTGTCGCCAACGCGCCACCCAACGAGTGACCACAAAACCACAATGGTTTCGTATTCGCTTCGAGTTCCTTTTCAATCAACGGCCAGATTTCGTCGACTTCGCCCTTAAATCCACTGTGAACTTTACCGACAGTTTCAGCCAAAGCCGCGATGGCGTTAGCGTCTGCTTTGATGTCATTCCAATCGTCAGCTTCAGTGCCTCGAAACACAACCACACTGTCATGGTCGCTCTGGAACCAATAAGCCTGAGAACCACTGCGATCAAAAAACTTACCTTGAGAAAAACCAATGCGACCGGCAGCAATGTTGCATTGTTGGATGTCCAAATAGGACATCATCGAGATTTCTGCCATCAGCAACGAACGCTCTAGGTAGGGCATTTCGGCAATCGGTCCCGTGACCTTGGACTTAAATTCAAACTCATCGGCTTGTTTACCAGCCAGTTTGTTTTTCGAGATTTTATTTTTCGCCATGTTTCCGGTAAATCAACTTCATGGAAGACTTTGAATGGTGAGTGAGACCTTCGATTGTAACCGATTCGGCAGTGGTCCAGCAATTCGAAAGGCTCGGTTCCCAAAATCGGGGTGTTTCAAGGTTGAAAATAAATCATCCGTACAAAGTCGCTACTTAGCCCACATTCGAATGATTCCGTCAGACGCATCAGTGACCTGAGCCTGTTTCAAAAATTCAAGCAAAAATTCATTGTCAGAATTTGGCGCATTACCGCTCGTCGGCTCCGCGGCGAGTGTGAGCTTGGCGATCGCTTGCTCGATTTCTCCGCCCTCAAACAATCTCAACGCTTGGTCATAAGCAGCATGGTGGCGAGTGTCTTGTTCGCGATCGCCTAGAATTTGATACAGTTGCACTGGTTTAGTCATGCCAAAAGGTTGAAAGTTCCCCATTCGGCGGTGCATGAGATTCGTTTGACCGTCCACTTCGGCGTTTGAACTCGCAAGCAATGCCTTGGTACTTTCATCAACCAAAATGCAGGCGTTTAACCGCCGTGTCATTCCTTCCAGACGCGCCGCTAAATTCACAACCGGCCCAAACGCAGTTACTTTGACTTGGTCTCGCGTTCCGATTTTCCCAGCAACAGCGGTTCCGGTTGCGATACCAATCCCCATCGTAAATTCATTGGCGAATGCTTGCTGGCAGCCCAACTGTGAAAACTCGGCTTGAATTTGAATCGCTGCCATCACTGCCGCCCTCGCAGTTTCAACGGGTGAGCGGTCTTCAAGCGGCCATCCCCAAAAACCCATCACCGCGTCGCCATGGAAATCACCGATCACGCCGCCAGTATCCAAAATTACGCGGGTGGTCACCCCGAGTGAGTCGCTGACCCGCATCAGTAACCCAAACAGGTCGTCGGCCATCTGTTCGGATTTTTGGCTGAAGCCTCGCAAATCGCAGAACAAAACGGACACCTCACACTGGCGAGGTTGCAAAACCGTTTCGGGGTCACTGCCACGCAAGGCATCGACCACCACTGGCGAAAAGAAAGTTCGTAGGCTCGCTTGCTGGCGTTCAAGTTGCTGGACTCGCAATAAATTTTTTAGCGTAGCGCCGACTAACTCACAAAACTTGATGTCACCCTCGAAAGCCCCCTCTTCAATCTGCTCAGGCGTTTCGCTCAAACGACCACTGCCAGCGACGTAGACCGCCCAGCCTGGAGTTGCTTCGGTTTCGATCGGACAAGTGAAGGCCCAGTCATTTTCGTAATCGAAGGTATAATTAGTCGCGTTCGCAACGTCGCTTTGCCAAACATTTAGTACCGACTGCTTCAGTTGGATCGCTTGCGTTACAAGTTTTTCGCTTGGCTGAAAATCACCACGAACCAGACCGCGTCGATCCCAGTGTATCACTCGCAAACGACCGGCATCGACGCCCTGTGCGACAGTCGAAGGCGGCGGCAACTCGCTATCCAGTTGAACCACGCCGATCGTTGTCGCAGCGGAAATTCCAGCCATCAGTGTATTTACCATTCCGATCAGTAGATCGTCGGAATTGTTGGCCGCAGCGATGACTTCGGGCAACCGGTTCAAAACATCAATTCGTCGGTCAGCGTCTCGGTATTGAACTTGCTCTAAAAAATCAGCAGAAAATGTTTGCTGCCGGACAGGATCCGGAGCCGTCAGTGAACCGAACGCTTGATCCGAAACCACCATGAACGAAGTATTACCGATGACAAAGTGTTCACCCGGCCGCACATAAAAATCGCTTACCTCACGGCCGTTGAAAAAAATCGGATTGGCGGCTTCTGCGATGAGCGTAACGTGTAGCTTGCGTTCGCTGACAGTAAGCAGCGCGTGTCGACGGGAAACTTGATTGTCCCAAGGCACTCGATACGTCTCGGTTGATCGACCAAGTTCAACGGTTGCGCCGGGCAAAGTACGCCGCCAGCGAAAATTAATCGTCGGACCTTGAGCGATCAGTTCGAGCATGTTTTCTTACTGCGGCTAAAGCCGTTCCTATAAGTTGCTATCAAGTCGGTTGAAAAAAACGCAGTTGATAGGCCCCACCAATTTAAAAAGCCCTGACGATTTTAATCTACCAGGGCTCTGTGAATACTCTAAATTGGCTGCTGCAATTAAGCAGTCGCTGGAGTGGCCGCTTCAGCATCCTCCGCAGGCGCGGCAGCTTCTTCGGCAGATGCTGCTTCTTCACCCTCGGCAGCAGCTGCTGCTTCAGCCGCTGCGATTGTTACAGCGGGATCCAAGCCTTCAGCGAACCAATCCAAGTGTTGGCTGATCGCCTTCACAACGTTGTCGCGTGTATCTCCCGAGTAGGTTGACAGATCCGTCGAGGCCGAAATCGCCACTGGACTGCCACTGGCAACGGCAGCTTTAGCGACTTTAAAGCTAACCGAATCAACTTGATCGCCAGGCAATGGCGTGCGATTACTTTGCTTGATTTCCGCTCTGTTAGCGTCGGCACTAACATCAGCAAAACGAATCTCAGTCACTTGGTCGAAGTTAAGTTGCTCAGCGGTACCATCGCCGAGTGCCCACTCCCATGTATCAACACAAACACCAACGTTTGGCTGACCGACTGCCTTGACCAATGTTAAAAGTTCTTCGGCGGTTTGAATAAACTTAAAAGTTCCGTCAGCAGGTTCCGCTTTCGAAGTTTGTAGCGCCAAGCCAAGCTTAATACCACTGGCAGCGAACTGCTCGGATAACGCTTGCAAGCGAGTCTGGTGCTTTTCAAAGCACTCTTGGAACGAGAAGTGTTCGCAATTGGGAGCGATCTCGATATAGCAACGTTCGGCACCAAGTTCGGTAGCCAGATCAATAACCGTCTCGTTTTTCGCGATCGACGTCGCGTACTGTTCATCAGTACCACTAAGTTCAATCGGCAATTTAAACGTACCGATCGTGAGGTGCTTTCCACCGCTAGCGGTATCGCTTTCAGAAGCTGGGCTTTTGGCTGCTTTTAAAAACTGACAAGCGAATTCCTTGCCCATTGCGTCATGACGACCAACTAAGTCAGCCATATCGACTTCGACACCATTGAAACCAAAAGTAAGAGCCAATTCAATCAGCTCGTTTTGTTTTCCGCCAACACCCAACCCACGAGTATTCAAAATCTTAAACATCAATATGTCTCCTTTAATATCTGCTACGGAACACCCATTCAAACGTCTGAAGTCAAACAGCTAAGTCAAAGCTGCCTCCGAAACGTTCCGGACCGGGGCCAGATGAATGAGTCGTGCGACTGCGAATTTCGTTCCGCTGGCCAAAGCCGCTTGGTAATTTCGTTGCGAAAGCCAATGAATGAGGCGTCTGCGATTGTTTCAAGCACGAACGACAGCGTTAAAAGGCGGGATTATGCCAAAAACTGCAGCCACGTCATAGGCCTGAATTCGGTTCAATTCGTGTCGTTGGCCAAAATAATCCGTTGATTCACAGGAAATTCCGATTGTGAGCAACGAAACGGTACTCCGCCACCGTTATGGGCGGTCAGGGGACTGATTCCGCTCCTACTTAAGGTTCCAGCATGCATCATGTTTTTGGCAAAGCGAACACAAACCTCGGCGAAGTAACCCGGGGGAGTAACGTATGCCACCGACTCGTGCATTTCAAATCAGCCAATCGTTTGGACCGCAGCCAATAATTCCTTCAGAGCAAACGGGTCAGTGGGAGAATTTTTTAACCGAAGTGATGGACCTGCAAACCGTAGCGCTCGTTCCTTGAGCTCGATCCACGACGTATCATCGTCGCTGGACCGCTGGCAATCAAACAGCGCAACCATCGTCAAATTTGACTCAAATTGCAAAAGTTTTTCAGCAGAAAAAACTTTTATAAATTTCCATTTGGGAGCAAATTTTGATAGTTCAAATACGAGCTGATCGAGCACATCCGTTTTAATTTCAGATTTTGGACAAGCCAACGCCATCGATTTGTCTGGGCCGTTGATCCGCCTTAACAACTCAGCGATGGAGCACTTGGCCAACGGATACCTTACTTCCGCCGCGATTTCAGCAGCTGGTTCCAGAACAAAACGCCGAAAAGACATCCTTGGATGCGGCAGCCTGAGTGAGCGGCTGCTGACAACATGGTCACCCAAAAGCAATAAATCTAGGTCGATCGTTCGAGCCCGCCAACGCCCCGAGCGAACTCGACCAAATTGATGTTCGATTGCTGAGGTTTGCAAGTGTAAGTCACTGGGACTCAGGCTAGTTTCGATTCGGATGACTGCGTTTAGATATCGCTGGCTGTTGCCAGACGAATCGTTTGCCAGCACCGACGGGTCAACGCTGTCCCCCGTGACCGGTACAGTCCAAATCGGCTGACTGTAAGCAATAACGTTTACACCTGCGATTCGCTGAATTGCCTTTATCGATGCTTTGAATACTTGCATCGAATCGCCTTGGTTGGAACCAAAGGCGATCAGCCCCGTATTGTTTTTTTGTTGAGTAGCAGAAAACATCGTTGAGGTCGTGAATTTCCAGAAAATTTAGACATGAAAAAAACGGCATTCGGCGTCATGCCAAATACCGTTTTTGTTTGCAGAATTGTCCGCAAAAATCTTTACCTCAAATTAGCATCATGCCAAAACACATACTTTTCCGTATTCTGTGCTGTTTCCTTCCAAGAGGTAAAAAACAAGGTGCCTGATGATCACCCATCCCAGCGTTAGCCTGAACAGTCGTACTCCTTCGGTCGTTAGGCACCCATGAGTTGAGCTCGCGTATGCTTGCTCGAATAAAATTGACGGTTCCTGCAGTTCTTCGAAGCCAATTCGCCTGATTAAACATACGAAAAATCAGCTCCAAGTTTTATTTCAATGATGAATTCGTAAATCGCTTGAAGAATCCCAAAAAATCAATGTAACAAAGGGGAGTTCAATGAAATTTGCTAGTTGAATTGAAACCTTGAGAGGGTTCATACGATTGAATTTCTCAGACAGCATTGTTAGCTTTTTACTGACCGATGACTTGGGCATCATTCTGCCAAGCTAAAGACGATTGTCAAGCAAATTAAGTTAATTTTTTTTGACTTGTTTTTTTAGACTCATCAAAAAAACTCGCGCTGCTTGACATCAGTTATGTAACGATGTTATTCCAAGCCATGCTAATTTTTCTTGATTGAATCACACTCGATCTTACCACGAACTTCCCTAACGTTCACTAAGTAGCACTAACTGATTTACTGGAGTTCGCATTGAACATCATTCAATACCCCCATCCAACTTTACGCTACAAAAGCAAACCCATAAAGCGAGTCAATGAAGCGCTCAAACAGATCGTAAGTGAAATGTTTGATGCGATGTATGAAGCCAACGGCATCGGTTTAGCGGCCAACCAAGTCGACTTGCCGTTTCGTTTGTTCATATTGAACTTGAGCGGCACGCGCGGAGAAGGTGAAGAAATGGTTTTCATCAATCCTGTCGTTAGTTCCCCCAAAGGAAGCGATGAATTCGAAGAGGGATGCTTGAGCATCGTCGGAGTAAATGCAATAGTGAATCGCCCAGAACAAATTCACGTTCAGGCCTACGATCTCGATGGCAACGAGATTGACGCAACCGTTGGAGGCATGCTCGCCAAAGCGATTCAACATGAAAGTGATCACCTTGACGGCGTCTTATTCGTGGATCGAGTTAGCGAGTCATCTAAAGCGGCAATCGCCGGTGAACTGGACGACTTTGAATTGATCTTTGAAAATGAACGTTCAACAGGCAACATTCCCAGCGACGATGAAATCTTCGCTCGACTGAAAGAGTACGAAGACCAATTTTGCTAACGACGGTTTAACAAGTTATGTTTTTTTGAGTGATTTGCACTGAAGAAACTGTTGATCGTTGCCGTCAAAGCTCAAAATTCCAGCTACCAACATTTGACCTGCCACCCTATTTTTCTGACCCCAAACAACTTCATGCGAATTGTTATGTTTGGCACCGGCCCTTTTGCCGTGCCTACCTTTGAAGCACTGATGACAAGTGACCACGATGTTTGTGCGTTGTTTACCCGGCCGATTGCTGACTCCGGCAATCGCCGTAAATCAGCCGCCAACCCAACTCGTGACGTAGCCCAAGCCAAAGGCCTAGTGATCCATGAACCAATGGACGTCAACGCGCCCGAATCAATTTCGTTGTTAAAAGATCTGAAAGCAGACCTGTTTGTCGTTTGCGACTATGGTCAAATTCTCTCGCGGGAATGTTTAGGATCAGCGCTGAAAGGTGGAATCAATCTGCACGGTTCACTACTGCCAAAATACCGCGGCGCGGCGCCGATCAATTGGTGCCTGTACAACGGCGACCCCGTAACCGGAATTACAATCATTCACATGACAGCGAAACTTGACGGAGGCCCTTGCCTAGCAAAACGCACTATGCCGGTCGTCGATGAGGATACGGCTGAATCGATTGAGCCCAAATTGGCTAACTTGGGCGTCGACGCGGTTATCGAATCGATTAGTTTGCTGGAAGAATGGAACGGAGAAGCTTCAATCGGCACACCCCAGGATCAATCGTTGGCAACCAAGGCGCCACGGTTGAAAAAGTCGGACGGGTTATTGAAATGGCAGCGTCCTGCATTCCAACTCTTGAATCAAATTCGAGCATTCCAGCCTTGGCCAGGTAGTTTTACCAACTGGCATTCACCCAACAAAAAACAACCCCTGCGGCTGATCGTTCATCGTGCCAGCGTGGTGAATCTCGGTGACTTAGAGGCAAAAACGGCAACCGTTGAACCCGGGCAAGTTGCTTTTTGCGACAAAGAAAATTTGCTAATACAAACCGGCGACGGGTTGCTGTCAATCGAAGTCGTCCAGCCGGCCGGCAAAAAAAGCATGCCGGTAGCGGATTTCTTGCGAGGAAATCCGCCAAAAGTTGGTGACCAGTTCGAATAATACCAACGAGATCCAAAAACAGTTGCAGAAATTAGCTGCTAGTATCTTTAGATCAGGACTCATTCCGCCGCTGCTGGAAATCGTTACAATTCAATCCTTCCAACCGCTAGGTTTCCGGCGCGTCTGAGCTTCACGTATGCTTGGCTGCGGTCGCTAAGATCGAATTCCAGCGGTTGATTCAAGAAATACAAAGTCATTGACCTCTCATAAAAGCAATGTTGGCCCTGAGCTCATTACTCATAGATCTACATTGACTTTGTAAATCCCGACTTTCTCCAACGTCTAACACCCCAATTTGCTATGAGCTGGTTCAACGATTTTGGACAACGCCTCAAGTCACTTGTTGGCCAGCGGCACTCCGACACAGACGACGTCGACGAAATCCAAGAACCGCAAATTGAATCTTCTTTAGGCTCATTTGGCCAGTTAATGATTTCCGTTTTGGTGTTCCCACTACAACTGCTATTTCTGCCCGCGCGTGTTTTGGGCTTGTTTCATCAATCGGGAGTTCAATACGAAGATTACGAGGGCCAACAAGGTCTTTCCGGCGGAAAAAAGTTATGGCACAAAGCAAAAAGCGTTGGCTGGGATATTTTGATGTTGCCATACATGATCGTAACCGCCCCAGTGCGGTTCCTTCGTGGCGTCGCAAATTCAGGACTACGAGAAGCTTTATTCGTGATCCCTGCTTTGGTGATGCTTGGGTTCTTAGGCTACGTTGGCTTACAAGTTCTAGGCCGCAGCGAAACCATACACAATCGATACGCCGAGGAAGTCAAGCAGGCGATGAAAGATGGCGAGTTCAAAAAAGCAAAAACCTATTTCACTCGTATCATGCAAGACCGTGAACTAACTCAACCACAAAAGTTGCAATGGATGGTTGTGTTGGCAGAGACTGGCGAAAAAGAAAAAGCGAACCAAATATTGGATGAATTGGCTCCTGATGATGGAGTCGGATATCCGCCGGCTCATCGAGCCAAGGCATTGAGAATTGCATTCTCCAGAAATAATAGGAACGCACCGCTGCCGCTAAAGAAGCTGGAAAATCACCTGACGCGTTCGCGAGAACACACACCATTGATTCAACAGGCGTGGGCAATCTACTATCGATCCATCGACAATCCCGATAAAGCAATCGAAGCGCTAAAGGTAGCCGCGCAAACCGACCCAGCTCTTCATATCGCAATCGCCAAATACGAAGGAGAGCTAAATCGACAGGAAGACCGGCAACAAACACTCCGAAACGCTGAACAGAAGTTTAAACAAATACTCGAGCAAGACCCGATGAACAGTAGGGCTCGCTGCCTGTTGGCAAGTTCGATTTCACAACAAGATCGCCTCGATGAAGCGCAAAATATTCTCCTCGAAGGATTGGAGATCAACGGAGACGGCACCATACGAAAGGCCAATGCCGAATTCTTCACGATGCGACACGACCAGGAGCGGGCCAACCAGAACCGAGTGGGCAAGCGAGTCACCTACCTGTTTCAGGCCCTAGGTGCAAATCCGAATCATTTCCCAATTTACGAACGCCTCATCGCGCTAACAAATGAAAAAAATTCAGATGGCGACAACTTCGTTCGTGTACGAAATGAACTAAACCACTTGATCGCTGGCGATCACCCCAACCCCATGGCACACTTCGCTCTCAGCAACATTTTTTGGCAACATGAAGAATTTGAAAAAGCGACGGTACACCTAGAGCTGGCTTACAAAATTGAACCTCGATTCACCTTCGTTTTGAACAACTTGGCTTGGGTGTTGGCGCACCGAGATCCTCCCGATCTTGATCGAGCCCTCGAGCTGGCAAAACAAGCAGTCAAAACCTCGCCGAAAGACGGACGGTATCACGATACACTTGGGACGATCTACATGAAACTGGAACAGTACAAAGATGCCGCTGCGGAATTTGAGCTGTCTCTGCCGACGGTAAGAAATAAAATTAACGTTCGCAAAAAGCTGGTCGACGTTTACACGAAGCTGGGCATGCTCGAGCAAGCTAAAATTCAAGAAGACATGATTGAATCGTCTAGCGAGACAGCGCAATAATCATCAAGTAGCAATCGGGGCCAAAGCATGCCAATCCTT
>CAZHCH010000117.1:0-9324 GCA_964530985.1 uncultured Pirellulaceae bacterium
TCTAGACTTCGTCTGGCTTGCCAATGCAGAGTACTCGGCGATTTAGAAATCAAAAGGCACGGTGGATTGTGGGGCCACAAAATATCGTAAAACTCGCAGATCAGCACGTTCAATCACTTATGCCTATCTTTTGCCGCACAAAAAAAGCCTCGTGTACAAATTGCGTACACGAGGCTTTTTGCGAGTAGCGATGGAGGGATTCGAACCCCCGACACGCGGATTATGATTCCGCTGCTCTAACCAACTGAGCTACATCGCCGAATTACTATTTATTGTGTTTTTGTAGCTTTTCTACAAGTCCCAAAATAACCCTACGCCCGTTGTGACCATTATCAAGCTTTATAGCCTGAATCCAACAAGGTCAGGACTTTTCGATCAAAATCGAATGGCGGATTCTAAACAGAAGTTCGGTAAAAAACCAGCGAAACCTTACCCCGTTTTCCACTTTTTCCATGTGCTACTAAACGCAGACCCAAGCAGAATGAGAAAGTCTCCACTATTTCCGGCCTTTGACACGATCTCAACACTACTTTGAAACAATCCGTCCCTCGCCGCTATTGCATTTTACCAGCCTCGGATTTCAGTAGGGCCCGTTCTTTCGCACGCTTCTCCGTCAAAGACGCCTCGTATTCCTCGGCTTGTCGAACCAATCGCTTGTTGACTTCCTCGATATCAAACTTCTCCGCGGCACCCACAGTATCTGGCCGCGAGACTCGATGGTTTTTCGGTATTGGATTGTCTCTTGTCACCGACGCAACTGCCGACGGCGGTTCATCCGACGACTTTTTTGTGCTAAGCCGGACCTCCCAACCACGGAAGCTCATATCAATTGTGCCAGCCACCAAATCAACTTTCGGAGAAGCAAACTGAGTCGGCCCCACTGGCCCAAAAACCTTGTTCAAAGCCACATGCCCGTCGTTCATATCCAGTGCTACCAACTGAAACAAATTACCGGCATCAAGTTCTTCGCTGAGTGGACTCGTCTTGCCGGTTCCCGTTGATTGAACGGTGCGATTAAAAATCAATAGTGGGCTGGTTGAAGGCAACATCGGCAACAAGTGAAAACCAGTCAACTCGACCGGACGCGTCCACACGGGTTCATTCGTGTCGCAATTCAACAACAACACATGCCCCGTAAAGAAAGAGCTAATCCCACGAGACGATCGCAACCTAACCCCCTGAGTCGAGATGCTACCGGATTTTGCAGTCACCATCGCCACCAGATCGTTCCCCGCGTGCTTGGTCGCACCAATTAACCGAATCGCTTTACGTTGTGCTTCAGTCAACCCACTGGGCATTTTTGCCAATTGTTTGCCTGATTTAACATCAAAAACATAAATCAAGTTATCGCCAGTCAATACTAAAAATCGATCGCCAGAAAGTCGACAGATCTTAGAATCAAGACTAAAAACATTCTTCCAAACGAAATCACTTCTAGTCACGTCGTACCTTGACATCAATCGACCTGTTTTCCGTAAACTCGAAACTTTGTCGCTATTGGATTCATCGTCGTCTTTTAATTCTTCCCCGCCTACAAATCGATATTCACCTAACCCTTTTAAATTATTGAGCACCTCGGGCGCCACAATACTGGACGCCACAAAATTCATTCCGTCGACACTAAACAATGATTCCGTTATTTCTGAAATCTCTTTCGTCCGCAACAACTCTCCCGTTCTAATATCAAAGACACTACAATATTTCTGCCGCGAGTCCATTGTTGCCACTTGGCCGCCGTTGCCTAGCATCCTCACGTGTCCAAACTCTCTTGTCCGCTTCCAAAGCGTCGTTCCCGTAAATGCGTCGACACAAATCAACTCACCCTTGTCGATAAAGCAGCAGCAGCCAGTTTCCGGAAACGAAGCTGTAACGTCTTCTGGCAGGAGCATTTGGTTCAAACGCAAATCCATTTCACCGGCAAAGTCCGTCCTACTGGTTCGTGAAGAAACCAGAGGGGCTACGTTCTTGCGCCAGCGCACTGATGATTGCCCAAGATCCAGCTTCGACAAATCCATCATCAAAACCATGCTTTTCTGTCGCAACAAAGCCAATGAATGCTTGGCCTGAATCCATCCACTTGCGGCCTGCAAATTTACCTCATCACTGCCAGGCTGCCCAAACAATTTGAATCGTTTCTCCGACTTGCCATTGGAGCGCAAAATCTCAAGCTCTTTCGTCCTTCCCCAGACCGTTATCTTTTTATCCTTAAATATCCGGCGAGCAAAATCTCCACGAGTATCAATACATACTGGATAGTCGCTCTGATATTGACTCGGCACACGAGCGGTAGCGATTTCAACGCGGTCAAATTTCTGCGCACTAGTAAATTCAACACTGTTCGCATCTCCAGCAAGGTCGCTGTTCGCACCATACTGTCCATCACGAATTTTCGACCAAAGTTCAACTAAGGAATCCTTCGACAAATCCTCCACGGTTTTAATTTGTTCAGCCTTTGTTGGCAGAAACCCGAGTAACGAAGCAAACATATTTTCCGCCTCAGCAACGTGTTTCTCCGCAACCAATTGTGTCGCCAGTTCAAACCTCAATTGCGAAGAAACCAACTCAAGTGGGAACTTTCGTATAAATCGGTGTCGCTGAATAACATCCGTCGAATCCATTGCCTGAATTCGTTGCATGACCGCGGATCGAATTCTTTCAACCGATTCAGGATTCTTGCGAGCCATACGAATCAACTGTGCCTTTGCCCAGTGATTTCTATCCAACAAAATTCGCTTATTAGAAAACTTCTTCTGATTTTTCAAAAACGGCGTCTCTGTCTTACCCGTCGGCTTATCATTGACGCTTTTGTTCTCAACTTCATCGGGCTCTCGGACGTCATAACCAACGACCGGGCGTCGCACCATCTCCGAAACTTCCTTTGATTCGCGTGGATTTAAGAACGCTTCGTCGCCAAAAATTTGCTTCAGCGCATCGTCCGGACGATTATTTTCTACTAGCAACTCAACGTATTCGACAAATAGCTGGGGGTTAGATTCAAACTTGAACCAGCTTCCATATTCTCGACACGTTTCCAGCGCGAAGTCAGGATCGGAACCAAACATCAATGTAACGTTCTTTAATAACTCAACCCGAAACCGATCGGAGCGATCCTGTAGGTCGATCGTTTCTAGCAGTTCAATCGCCTGCTGCGATCGGTGTTGATTACGAAGCAGTGCGGCTTGCTTTATTTTCAACTCTGGTGAGACCTTATCGATTCCGCCAGCGGACTCGACAGCGGTTTTCAATTCCGAAGCCACCCTTGAATCAATCTCGAAACAGGCCACGGAGGCTTCTCGTCGGGAAATCACTCGGCCTTGGTGAACGATCAAATTCCCAAAAGAGCGATCACTTCGAATTCCATCAATCACTTTTCCAGTATTCAAATCAATTTTGACAATCATGTTGCCTTCAGTAGGCAAATACAAAGCAGTTTGCTGCTCTGGTCCGGTACTCGATTGAGAAACGTAACCTCGACCTGTCGGCTGACCGTAATCGGCGAGCGACGTCTCCCAGAGTTTGCGACCGCTGTCGGAGGAGATTGACCGCACTCGTTTCCTTTCAACCATCACCACCTGGTTTTCATCAACCCACGCTACGTGCAACACTTCTTGACACTTCACTCCCATCTTTCCGACCTTCATCAATGGAGAGCCCGTCAACAGGTCCATCGCCAGCACTCGAGGTTCGTGGTCCACGTCAAACGCGACAACATGAGAATTTTCGACGAACACCTGTGGGTTTTGCAAAGTAACCAAGCTCAATGCCGATGACACTCTCGTTCTTCTGGTTCTTTTTCCAGAATCCGATCCAATGGTCGTCTGCATGCCCCACATCAGGCGCCGCCCGATCGTATCGATCGCCACCAGAGCATTCTTACCCGTTGGACAAACCAAAACTCCATCAGAATATGATGGTGTAAACGAATAGTTGTCTTTGATTGCCGATCCGTACGTTGAATTTTCGCTGGACGCCAAAGACTGCATCCAAACGATTTTTCCGTCAGAGGAATTCAAAGCCACCAAAACAATCTCTTCGAGTCGTTTCCCAATCGCATATAGCACGCCATCGACCGGCAAAGGCGCTCCTAAGAAATCAATCTGCGTAAGCCGTGGGTCACCTGTGGTGTTGCCGCCACCAACAGCCCATACCAACTCGCCCTCGTTAGCAACATTAATGGCTTGCAATACGCTGGTCGATTTAACCTCTGTTGAATATCTACGAGCAAAATTTCGATGGTTAGGATCAGGCGGTGTCGTTTCCTTAGACTTAACTATCCGAAAAATGAATTTTCCATCACTGCTGGAATGCCCTTGCAAAAAGTCGCTCCATGGACCATGAAGGACTGAACGAACGGTCGCGTAGTTGATCCCCACAACTTTACGACCAACACCAGATACGGACTGCTGTTGTGCAGTACTGGCGGAAACAGCCGCCGGCTTAGCCGCCCAAATTCGTTTCCCAGAACGGAAGTCCACTGCCTGAATCTCGCTTTTGTCGCCAACCAACACCAAGCCATCAACGACTAGAGGAATATTGGCAGGCACGAGACTGATCGAATTTGAAATCCGACCATCGTTTTTTATAAAACGAAGTATCTTTTCAACTCTCTCCTGAGCCACTGGACCACCTGCCACAGCGACTTCCCACAACGGTTCACCGACGGGGAAACCATCCACCGTGGTTACTTTTCGTTTCGCATTACCACCCACCAGCAACCACTGATCGACCGTCGATGTCGCCTCTAGTGGCCCCGAACCAACAAACGCATTGATGGCAGCCAGTGGATCATCGTCATCGATCGTGACTTCCTGGTCGCCAAGACGCAGTTTTCCACCGGTTGATTTAGCCAAATTCCTCATGACCACTTTGGCACGTTCTGAGTGTCGGGCAAGGACCCAGCTAACCGCCGTTAAAACCGACAATTTATAATCCGATTTTCCTTTTTGATTAACGAGGTCGAGCGCCGTTTGAAAACAATCTGCTGCCAACAACGGCCGCCCTGCATCAAAATGATGATGCGCAAGCAACAACGTTGCGTCGTACCCTGCGTCAGTAAGTAAGTAGCGTTGCTTCACCTGCGCAATTTCAAAATAGTTTGATTCAGCAATCGCTAGATCCAACCGCTGTCTTGCCGGGATGCCAAACCGAACACGGTACGCATCCAATGCAGACTTTGGCAAACTGCCAAGCATTTCAGCTGCAATACTGCTGACACTTACTGCCGTGCCTTTAGCTTTGTCATTGAAGATCAAAAAGTCCTCTTCACCGACTTCAACCAAAAACTCCCCGATCAACTCAGCGGCACCCGCGTGATCACCCTCATCTTGGAGTCGTAGGGCACGACGCAACGGTTTAACAAACTCTCGTGGCGGCGGCAAAAACACCGACTTCGGATCACGAGCAAAAGGATTTACCGACGCCGGGTCGTCCAAATTCGCTGCTCCCTCATCCTTTGCCGTGACTTGAATGCAAGCCCCAGAAACGGAAACTGCCACCCCCAACGATGCAGATGACCACGCCAGTAATCCAACCAGGAGCAACAGGAGCGAATTCTGATAGCTTTTATTCATGGAACAATCTTCGTTTAAGGCAATCACAACTGAGCCAGCGAACCAATAATTTTTAAATGCGTTTGAAACCGTCGACAATTTCACGCCATCTTTTAAAATAAAACGCAAACGGGCGACTCTCGTCAACGAGACATTTCCGCATACGAAACGGCCAACTCAGCTCACCGTCTCGACCGGTTATCTCGACGCCATATCATACCTGAATTTATCGTCTTCGTGACCGCTCATTGACCACGCTGATCAAACATTATTTTGTCAATTGAATCCATGTCAGAATCCTCTTCAAACCAATCCGCAGAAAAATCAGCCACGACAATGGATAGCATGAAAGCCGAAGCGGACGAGTTAGAGCGAACCATCACACACTTGGATACGGCGTACGAACAAGGCGCTGAATGTCGGCACCCGACGACTAAGATACTCGTCACCGACGGCGAGTACGATGCGCTGCGGCGAAAGCTCGCTGAACTACGACCAGAATCAAAACTGTTTGCCACAGCAACCGCATCGACAGTCAAATCCGCCGTCGCCAAAGTCGTTCACGATCCGCCGATGACGTCGATTGAAAAAGCGAGTCACGAGAATCTAGAAAAACAACAGCAACAATTGTTCAAATGGCTTTCCAAAGCAACCGACGCCGCCAATGAAAACGTTTTGTCCGGGCCGCAACTCAAAGCCAACGATCAAACCTTCGATGGTCAACCTGTGGCCTACCCCAAAGGTTACTTCTACCAAGCGTACAAATTGGACGGTGTCGCGTTGGCAATCTATTACGTCGACGGGAAACTAAAACAAGCTGGCTTGCGACCGCGCGACGGCATCAACGGCGAAGACGTCACGGCTCAGGTCAAATACGTGGCCGGTGTGCCAGAGACGCTGCCCGAAAAAGTCACGTGCTCGATTCGCGGCGAACTTATATGCACGTTGTCTGATTTTGAAGAAGTCCAAGCCGACCTGAAAGCCGCCGGCGAAAAGCTTCGGGCCAACCCACGAAACCATACCGCTGGCGGAATTCGCCAATTCAAAAACCCGCTCAAAACAAAGCTCATGCGGCTCAGCTTCGTAGCCTACGCGATCGAAGGCCTAACCAATCCACCATACAAAACTGAAATCGAACGTTACCAATACTGCTGCGAAGTTTTAGGAATTCCTTATACCGAGACCACTCCGTTTTGCTTTGAAGATTTAGCTAAGTTTGAAAAAGACATCCCCAAACTGAATTTCGAAGTCGACGGTGTGATCATTGGCGTCAATTCGCTTGAAGACCAAGAACAACTAGGGCGACATGGTGATCGTCTAACGGGAAACCCAAAAGGCAAAATCGCCTGGAAGTTTCGCGAAGAAGAAGCAACGCCGACCGTCAAAGAGATCCAATGGCAAACGGGCCGAACGGGCAAGCTCACTGCGGTGGCGATCTTCGATGCAGTGCGACTTGCCGGCACCAATGTTTCACGAGCGACATTGCACAACGCGGGGTTCATGAGCCGCAACCAAATTACGATCGGTTCGACCATTGCCGTTCGTAAAGCTGGAAAGATTATCCCTAAAGTCACCCGTGTAGTAGCAGGGCAGGGCGATCCCGATTTCCCCAAAACCTGTCCTTCTTGTAAACAGCCTACCGATTTGCAGACTGGCAACACCGACGACATGCTTGAACTGGTTTGCCCGAACACCGAATGTCCGTCGCAGAACGTTAGTGGACTGTGTCATTACCTGGCTACGATCGGTGCACTAGGGCTCGGCGAAAGTCGTGTCGCACAACTAGTAGAAGCGGACCTAGTAAATGTGCCAGCGGATTTCTATACGCTCGATGTCGAGTCAGCGATGACCAGCGGGCTCACCATCCGTCAATCATCGTTGGCCGTGGCCGCGATTCAAATGATCCCAGCACCAGACAAAATGGATGAACAAGAGCTGGCGGCCGCCATCGAAGTGGCTTTCAAATCAAAAAAGCAGATCCCGCTATGGCAATTATTTGCTTCCTTTGGCATCGGAGCTGCTGGTAAAGCAGCTGGCAAAGCTTTGTCGGATCACTTTGGTTCCTTTGAAAAAATCCGCAACGCGACCCAAGAGGACCTTGAGGCGGTCGACGACGTGGGAGAAATTACTGCCGAAGCAATTCGAACGTATCTGGACCGGGAAGCTGCAAACATCGACCGGCTACTGGAGTTTGTCGAACCCACCGTAGCCGCGGTTGGCGGTGTGCTGGAAGGGAAAGTGTTTTGCTTTAGCGGCGGTTTTCCAGACGGAAAAAAACACTGGGAAAAGGAAGTAGAATCACGCGGCGGAAAATGCAGTAGTTCTGTTTCTAAGAAAACAAATTATCTTGTCGCCGGTCCAGGCTCTGGATCTAAATCTGCCAAAGCCGAAAAGCTGGAAATCCCAATCATCGATACAGACGAACTTCAAAAGATGTTTTAGGGGGACCAGAGCCGAGTTAGTGGGCCGTTAGCCAATTCGCATTCATACTCAGCACTAGCCCAACGCTTATTCATCCATCGCCTGATCGTACTGACAAATCAAATCATAAGCTGCATCAGCCGAATCAGCTTCTCGCAGGCTCGGCAAAAACTCTGGTTGTTGCAACAAACGACTCAGCCGAGCCAAAACTCTTAGATGCACCGGTTCGCTGGTCGATCCGATCAAGAAAAACACATCCGTCAAACACCCGCGTGGCCCGCCAAAAGGAATGCCTGAACTGGTAATGCCCAAGGCCAAAAACGGATCACCAATGATCGAAGCCATCGGTCGTCGAGGGTGCAACAACGCCACGCCGTTGCCAAGCGCCGTCGGATGTAACTCTTCACGGCTAAACAACGCTTCGGCCATTTTTACAGGATCCCACAACCGACCAGTGGCCGCCGTCTGATCACAGATTCGTTGAATCACCGATTTTTTTGTGCGAGCCAAAAAGGGAATGTAAACATTATCGACCGCCAACAAGTCGCTAACCGTAATCGTTTCCAATGAACGATGATCACGAGGGTTATTGTTGAGCATCCGTTCGACTTGATCCAACTCTTGCTGATCCGAAGCCCCAATTCGCTGCTCAAACCACTCGTGAATTTCCGCTTGCGAAAAACGCCATTGGCTGCCGACCCTACGGCCGGGAAGCTTGCCTCGATCAGCCATCTTCCGCACTTGACCAGGAGTCAAGTGGAGAAACGTCGCCAGAGATTGTTCGTCGTAGTCTTCGTGTGACATCGCCGGTAGCTAAGATTCAAAAAATAGATGGAAAAGAACGCTAGCGGCAAATAAATTTGCGTCGGCGAGCGGCCTAGTTTGAGTGATAATTTTGGTTTCGCAAGAGCAATTTTTTCTATGATTTAAACAAGTCAAGCTTGATTCGATAATTTGCCAAAATATATCCAATGGCAGCAGCTATACCCAGCGGCCGGTAATTCGCCTTGACCAGACAACGATATTTTCAAGAATCACTTCTTCGTCATTCACTGAGACGCAGGACGCCAATCAGCGACGAGATTTTTTAATTTGAAATGCATTCAATGAATGCATTGGAATTCGCAAGGCAAGGAGGCCTCGTGAGTACCCAAAGTACTACAACCGCGAACACGGATTTTCGAATCCGACTTAGTGATATTCTGCCCAACGCAAAAATCGTAGGAGCGGATGATATCTTCGTTGAATCCTGCTGCGGCGATTGGCAGGCCTGTCAAACCGACGACGTATACGTCGCTTTAGTGGAAGCCGACCACGACGGGCACGAATTCACCAACGAAGCCATTCTTCGCGG